>NZ_JBEZLL010000013.1:0-221060 GCF_040652135.1 Streptomyces sp. NPDC048295 | reverse complement strand
CCATGGCGTTTGTGCTTTCCCGAGTAGTACGGGGTGTCGGCGGTGATGCGGTCGATGGGGAGCAGGGTGCCGTCGAGGATGACGAACGCCTTCTCTCGGATCGTCGTCATCGCCTCGGCCAGGGTCGGTGCGAGAGCGGCCAGCACCTCGATGGCCTCGCGTATGTAGCGGAACACGGTCGCGATTCCGATGCCGAACCCGGCGGCGAGCTGTGCATAGGTGTCGCCGCATCGCAGGTGGGCAAGGGCGAGCAGGGCCTGGCGGCCGGCGGGCAGGCGTCGCCACCTCGTCCCGATCTCTCGGCGCCGGACGGTGAGCTGTCTGCCCAGGTATCGCAGGGTGCGGCTGGACAGACCCATCGACGACGGGTAGACAAGCACGCGAAGCTCCTGGCGGACACGGGTGATCTTGGTCGAGAACCCGTCTACCAGGAGCTTCGTCGTTACGCAGGCGTGTCCAACTCGCGGTCAGTGCCGCGAGGTTGGAAAGGGCTCACTGAGCAGCAGAAACCCGCTACCGACCGCACTGACATCACGATGCCGAACCACCACCGACAAAAACCCGCACATCATCAGTGCCTCCGTTCGGCCCAAGGCCGAACGGAGGCAGGGCGGGTTCGTGTCACGCGGCAGGTGGTGAGACCTACTCGTTGTTCCAGGTGGCGCCGGATCCTGTGAACGAGCCGGAGACACCGGTGTCGTCCGACCAGATCCAGAAGTCCGCGTGCGAGACGCCATCCGGCGACACGGACGACTGGCCGCCCGCGACGCCGGCGCCGTTCTCGTTGGCGATGAACTGCCCCTTGCCCCAGCTCGCGTCAGGTCCGTCCTGGGCGGCTGCGATGCCCGCGGCGCCGAGCAGGCCGACCGTGGCCAGGGTGAGAGCGGCGAGTGCTGTCTGAATACGCATAGAGTCTCCCAAGAAGTGACCAAAGGGCCGTTCAGATCACAGCCCGCTTAGGCCGGACTCTGCCTCAGACACCCAGTAACGATGCGTATGGGCACGCCTGCGAATGCATCAGATCACTCGTCTAGCCGTGCACAGGTTGCCCCGTGGTGCGAAATATGCGTCCCAGGGCCTGGCATTTCCCGCCCTGAGAATGCGTTCACAACCAACCCAGGCCTCTATACGGAATTAGCCCGCACACCCTCCCTCAACACT
This sequence comes from Streptomyces sp. NPDC048295, assembly GCF_040652135.1. Taxonomy (NCBI): domain Bacteria; kingdom Bacillati; phylum Actinomycetota; class Actinomycetes; order Kitasatosporales; family Streptomycetaceae; genus Streptomyces; species Streptomyces sp. NPDC048295. Next base: position 219,899 of record NZ_JBEZLL010000013.1, on the reverse strand, counting down.
CCGTCCTGCCGAGAAATAACACCGCTCCCCGGCTGCGAAGTGCCGTCTTCGTAGTAGTAAGCAGGCGGGGGGGTTCCACCCCATGACAGCCGATAACCCACGAGGTATCACCCTCGTGTCAGTGGCACGCCGCGGCGACAGGTCGACGACCGGCAGGAACACAGTCCTGTCGCGCAACCACTACTGACGCGCTCTCGCTGACACGAAGCCGACACATCGCAGCCATCATCGCGGCGTCATCGGCAAAGCGCCTCGTCCCCAAGGGCCGCATTCTCGTGCTGGTGCCGACGCTGGATCTTCTGACGCAGACCGTCCAGGCGTGGCGCGCGGGGGGCTGGCGTATCTGCGCGCCTGCGGGCTGCAGCACCTGGCGGTCCATCAGCCGCACGCGGCGCTGGCCAACTTTCTGGAGGTCGGCCGGCTGATGGAGGGCTGGGGGGACCGGCCGGCGTTCCTGCCCTGGCGTACGGATGCGGCGCGGGCGCTGCTGTGCCCGGGTGAGAACCACCGGGCGGAGCAGTTCGCCCTGCGTCAGCTCGCGATGCCCGACGCGCAGCGCCCGTACGTACGCGGGCTGGCCCTGCGAATGCGGGCGCTGGCCGGGGACTCCCAGCGGCGGCCAAAGGTCCTGGCCCAGACGGTCGACGAGCTGCCGCTCCGGCGACCAGGTGGAGACGGCCCGTGCGATGGCGGATCTGGGCCGGGCGCTCCAGGAGAGCGGCTCTTCGCCGAAGGGCGGCGTGATGATCCGTTCGGCGTGGCAGCCGGCGAAGGACACGGGCGCGGGGCCGCTGTGCCAGGAGAACCTCCCGGACGCGCCGCTGACGTCGGCGAAGGGTGCCACGGCGGCCATGCCGGGAGGGACGTCCCTCCCGGACCGGGAAGGCGGGCAAGGACCGGGCGGGTACCGACGCGGCCCGGCTGAGCGGTTCCGAGCAGCGTGTGGCCACCCTGGCCGCGCAGGGTCCGGCCAACCGGGAGATCCCGGCCCTGCTGTTCCTGGCGGTGAGCACGGTCGAGCAGCATCTGACGCGGGTCTGCCGCAAGGTCCGGATCACGTCCCGGGGCGATCCCCCGCTGGACCTGGAACTCGCCGACGGTGCCCGGTCCGCGCCTGAGGACAGCGTCCGGGGCGAACGCTCCCGTTGCGTCCCTCAGTCCTCCCCGCCGGGGCGGAAGTTGAGGACGAAGCGGGCGCGTTCGCCGTTGATGCGGCGCCGTACGAACAGCACGGGCTCTCCGTCCGGGGTGCAGCTCACGCCCTCGCGGACGAGGAGCGGGGTGCCCGCCGGGACGCCGAGCAGATCGGCGTCGCCGATGTCCGCTCCGATGGCGCTGAAGGCCCGCCAGTCGTATTCCAGGACGATGCCGGCGCTCCGCGCCAGGACCTGGACCACGTTGTCCACCCGCCCCGGGGCGGACAACTCCTCGGGCAGGAGCGAGGACTTCAGCCAGTAGCTGCTGACGCCCCACGGTTCGGCGCCGATGACGATGACGCTCTCCAGGCGTGAGAGTTCGGCGGAATCGCACCGCAGGTGTCCCGCGGCCCCGACGTCGGCCGGGGCGCGGGGTGCGGGGAGGACGGCGGTGATCCGTTCGGTGCCGTCCATGACGTCACCGGCGTCGGCCGCCTTGTGGGGGATGGCGGTGGTGAGGCTGCCCAGGTCGAAGCGCTGGCTTCGCGGATCGACCGCGATCGAGACGCGCGCGATGGGGGCGCGGACGAACGTTCCCACCCCCCTGCGGATCTCAACGGAAGCGGCGCGTTCGAGTTCGGCGATGGCCTGGCGGATCGTCAGCCGGTTGACGTCGAACTCCTCGCACAGTTCTGGCTCGCTGGGCAGCCGGGAGCCGGCCGGAAGGTCGCCGGAGTCGATCCGGTCCTGGATCCTCCGGGCGAGCTGCAGGTAGATCGGGGCGGTTCTTCTGCGGTTCGACACCCCTGGATCCTACGAGCCGAAACGGCGGGCGACCTGCGCGATCGCGTACGGAGACGGCCCGAGGAACCGCTCGTTCATCCAAGGTTCAGCAGAGCGACCACTGAGTTCGACATGAAACACCTCCCAGGACATATAGACATCTAGATGTCTTGATCGTCCCTGTGCACATCCCCCTGCACGCCCCCTGCACGCAAGTGCGGTTCCCGACTCTGGAAGGCTCCCATGCCCCTGCTGAACTTCCGCGACCCGGCCCCCGTCGTCGACCCCCGGGGCGACCGTGTCCGCCCCGGGGTCCTGTTCCGCTCGGCCCAGCCCGACCCCGTGGCGGACACCGCGACCGTCGGCGAGCTGCACGCCCACGGCATCCGCGTCGTCGTCGACCTGCGCAGCCCCGACGAGCGCGGCGACGACGACTGGGCCGCCGCCGAGGAGGCGGGCATCACCGTCGTCCGGGCACCCATCGTCCCGGACGACACCAACGCCGTCGCCGGACCGGGCATGGCTTCCCTGCGGACCTCGGCCGATCTGGGCCGGTTCTACGCGGACCTCGCCGAGTCCGCCCCCTCGGCCCTGGCCGAGGCGGTCCGGGCCGCCGCCGGACCGGGCGCGGCCCTCGTGCACTGCGCGGCGGGGAAGGACCGTACCGGCCTCCTGGTGGCGCTGCTGCTGGAACTCGTGGGAGTGCCCGACGACCAGATCGCCGACGACTACGTCCGTACGGCCCTCGCACTCCCGGAGATCCTCGCCGCTCTCGCCACCCGGCACCGCATCGCCCTGAACGACGGGGCGGTCGCCGGAGCGGACGGGGCGGCGGGACAGCCGGCCGTGCCCGCGCCGCTGCTCCAGGCCCCGCGCGAGGCGATCGAGGTCTTCCTGGAGACCATGCGGGCCCGCCACGGCGGCGCCGAGGCGTTCCTGCTGGGCTGCGGGGTCGGGGCGGCCACCCTCGACGCCTTCCGCGCCAAGGCCGCCATCGGGACCGCCGTGTCCGCACCCCTCGCCGGGGCGGCCCTGCCCGCAGCCGCCGACGAGGCGCACCACCCCGTCCTCTCCGCCTCCCCGACGTCCTCCCGCCCGGCAGGAGACCCCCTCGCATGACCGAGATGCTGCGCAAGACCCCCGCCCCCGCTCACGGACCACTGCCCACCGACGGCCTTCCCGGGCCCGAGGTCCGCGCCCCGCGCCGGGTCGTCGCCGGGCTGGTCTTCACCGAGCTCCTGATCGGGATCGGCTTCGCCATGCCGCTGGTCGCCTCGCTCAGCCTGAAGGTCGACGAGATCGCGCCGGACGCCCGGGAGAGCGTGCTGAGCACCGTCATGGCGGCCGGGGCCATCGCCGCGTTCGTCCTCAACCCGGTCTTCGGCCATCTGTCGGACCGCACGTCCGGACGGTCCGGCAGACGCAGGCCGTGGATCCTCGGCGGCCTCACCGCCGGACTGCCGGCCGCCGTGGTCATGGCCACGGCCTCCTCGCCGGCCCAGCTGATGCTGGGCTGGATCCTCGCCCAGGCCGCGTACAACGCGGCACTCGCCGCTCTCGCCGCCGTGGTCGCCGACCGGGTGCCCGCCGCTCAACAGGCCACCGTGTCCGGCCTGTTCGGCGCCGCCCAGTTCGCCTCCGTCTTCCCCGCCTTCCTCCTCGTCGGCCTCATACCCGACAACACCACGGCCCTGCTGCTGGTCCCCGGCATCGCCGGTGCCGCAGGCGCCGTCGTGTCGTGGATCCTGCTGCGCGGCGACCGGGCCGTCCCCGCCGGTGAACGGACCCCGGTGAGCCTGCGCTCGGTCTTCACCAGTCTCCTGTTCGACCCGCGCACCTCCCCGGCCTTCACCGCGGTCTGGCTGCAACGCTTCCTGCTCCAGGGCGCCAACGCCCTGATCGGCACGTTCGGCCTCTACTACCTGATGTCCCGCCTGGAGATGTCGACGGCCGAGGCCGCCGCCCTCGTCGCGACCACCGGCATGCTCTCCGTCGTCGGCAACGTCGTCGCCGCGGCGGTGTTCGGGAAGCTGGCCTCCCGCACCGGCGCCTACCGCGCCTTCGTCGTGGCCTCCGGCCTGCTGATGGCCACTTCCATGTCCATCAAGATGCTGTCCTCGTCCGTGTGGCCGATCTACCTGTCCACCACCGTCGCCGCCATCGGCCTCGGAGCCTTCTATGCCGTCGACATGGCCCTAGTCCTGCGGGTCATGCCCACCAGCACCGACGCCGCACGCTGGCTCGGCGTGTTCAACATCGCCAAATCCCTGCCGCAGTCCATCGCCCCGCTGCTTGCCCCGCTCCTGCTGAACCTGGGCACCGACCCGGTCGGACCGGCGAGCGACGGCAAGAACTACTTCGCCCTCTACCTCGGCGGAACCCTCGCCGCCCTCGCGGCCGTCGCCCTCACCCCTCTGATCCGCCACCCCCGCCTCACCCGCGGCTGACCCCCACCGACCCGTACCCCACACCCCCGACGAAAGGCACACCACCGTGACCTCCCGCCTGCGCCACACCGACGGCACCCCGTTTCGCGACCTCAACCACAACGGCACCATGGAGCCGTACGAGGATCCCCGCCTGCCGGTCGACGACCGCGTCGAGGACCTGCTGGGCCGGATGACCCTGGAGGAGAAGGCCGGTCAGATGTGCCACGGCCGGATGGCCGCGGGCGAGAACTCCTTCATGCCGTCCGGCGCCGGCCTCATAGCCGAGCGGCACATCACCCACTTCGCGATGATCCAGGTCCCCTCCGCCGGCACCATGGCCGCCTGGAACAACCACGTCCAGGACCTCGCCGCCGCCACCCGCCTCGGCATCCCGGTGACCCTCTCCTCCGACCCCCGGCACGGATTCACCGCCAACCCCATGACGGCCCACACCGACGGCGGATTCAGCCCGGGTCCCGAACCCATCGGCCTGGCCGCGACCGACGACCCGGCACTCGTCGAGGAGTTCGCCGCGGCCGCCGCCCGGGAACTGCGCTCCGTCGGAATCCGGGTGGCCATCCACCCCATGGCCGACCTGGCCACCGAACCGCGCTGGGCTCGCATCAGCGGCACCTTCGGCGAGGACGCCGACCGCGCCGCGCGGATGCTCGGCGCCTACATCCGCGGCATGCAGGGCGACACCCTGGGCCCGGACAGCGTGGCCTGCATGACCAAGCACTTCCCCGGCCACGGCCCGCAGGCGGGCGGGGAGGACTCCCACTTCGCCTACGGCAAGTACCAGGCGTTCCCCGGCGACAACCTCGAATACCACCTCCGCCCCTGGGAAGCGGCGTTCGCCGCCGGCACCGCCCAGGTCATGCCCTGCTACTCGATTCCCGCCGGAAGCGGCCTGCCCGAGGTAGCCGCCAACTTCAACCGCGAAGTGATCACCGGGCTGCTCCGCGGCCGGTACGGCTTCGACGGCGTCGTATGCACCGACTTCAACTCCCTCACCGGCATGGAGGTCCCCGGCGTCGTCCAGCTCCCGCCCCGCAACTGGGGAGTGGAACACCTCCCCCTCGCCGAGCAGGTCCGCATGCAGCTCGACGCCGGTGTCGACCAGCTCGGCGGCGAGACCCGCCCCGACTGGATCGCCGAAGCCGTCCGCTCCGGCGCCGTCGGCGAAGAACGCGTCGACACCTCCGTACGCCGCATCCTGCGCGACAAGTTCCGCCTCGGCCTCTTCGACGACCCCTATGTCGACGCCGACGAGGCCGGCGCCCTGGTCGGCGCCGCCGGGACGCGTCGCCTGGGCCGCCGGGTCCAGCTGCGCTCCCTCGTCCAGCTCACCGGCCGCGCGCAGACCGCGCGGACGCTGCCCGAGGTACCGGCCCTCTACGTGGAGAACATCGCCCCCGAAACGGCCGCCCGGTACGGCCGCCTCGTCGACCGCCCCGAGGAGGCCGACCTCGCGGTACTGCGCCTGACCGCCCCGTACGAGAAGCGGGAGGGATTCCTGGAGCAGCACTTCCACGCCGGGTCCCTCGCGTTCCCGGCCGCCGAACTGGCCCGGCTGCAAGCGCTGTGCGCGACCGTCCCCACCGTCGTCGACGTGCAGCTCGACCGCCCCGCGATCCTCACCGGGCTCGCCACCGAGGCGGCGCTGCTCCTGGGCAGCTTCGGCACCGACGACGACATCGTGCTGGATGTGGCCTTCGGCCGCGCGGTGGCCGAAGGCAGCCTCCCCTTCGACCTCCCGTCCTCCATGCGGGCCGTCGAGGACTCCCACGAGGACGTCCCGTTCGACACGGCCGACCCGCTGTTCCGCTGCGGGCACAGCGCGGTCGCCCGCTGACGCCACCGGGCCGCGCGGCCGGTCAGCGGGCGCCGGCCGGCTTGGACAACCCGCGCCTGACCGAGATCCTGGAGGCTCTCTCCCCCGCCGAGCGGGCGGTGACTCTCGCTCTCGCCGTCCACGGGGTCACCACCTGGGCTGAAGCGGCCAGGGCCGCTGGTGCTGCACAGCCGAAGAAGTGGGCGAGCAGGTCCGCCGGAAGGTGAAAGGGCTCGCTAGGCGCATCACCGGCCGCTCTCTGGAGGCCGAGACGATCACGGTGAGCGGACGATGACCGCCCTCAACCCCGTCCCAGCCCGCCCGGCCCGGCACCCGGAGGTGATGTTGCGGATCGCCCTGCCCAGCATTCCTGCCTGCACCGCGACACTCTGCACCAGCAGCATCGGCGCGGCCTTGGCCCACGGCACCGTCCCGGCAGCCTCCCCCATCGTGTGGCCGCTCGTGGTGCTCGCTCTCGGCGCGATAGCGCACGACGTCGGGACCCGTGCCCTGCCCGCCGCGCGGGCTGACTGCTCTGCCGGGGGCATTGAGGTTGCGACGACCCCAACGTCGGCATGACGAGGATGGACTTCGGCCGGACGGCTCGCACCGCCGGCCAGTGCGTTCCGCCAGCAGCTTTGGCTGTGCGGAAGGTGCTCGGCACCAGGGCGGGGCAGGATCGCTTCTCCACGGCATGTCTGGCCGGATTCCCGCTGCTTGCCGTGTCCTCTCCGGTCAGCCGCACCAGCTCCTACGGCCGCCTCTGCTACCGCCCCACCATGCCAGTCAAGCGGCCCCGGATATCCGAGCCCTTCACCGCGTACCCGATAGATCTGGAGGAGCAGAACCTCGTCCTCTCCGGTGAGGGCACCTTGCTGGGGCCACGGCCAGCCGAAAGCGCGGCGACCATTGGCGTAACCGTCTGTGCCCGGAGGGCAGGTCACCAGTCCCCGCCGCCGAAATCACCACCCCCGCCGCCAATGTCTCCGCCGCCGAAGCCTGACGCGAAGTCGGCCGGGTTGAAGTCGGCGCCGGACACGTCGCCGCCGTCCGGCAGACCCTGGGCGGCCGAGCCGAGGTCCCCCGCGTCGGCGAATGCGGAGGGCGCGCTGATCATGCTGCCCAGCATCGTGCCCGCGAGCAGACCGCCGGCCACTGCCGCGGTGCCACCGAAGTAGCCACCCGCCCAGGGGGCGTAAGCAGAGCCCCCGTTCCAGTACGGCTGCGGCCCGCTTGCGGTGGGGACCATACGGGTCAGCGGCTGCCCGCCCTCGCTCACGCGCACGGCGTCCTCGGCACAGGCCGGGACCTCACGCAGCACGCCGCCCGGCGGGCACCAGTTCACGTCGCTGATCGACGGGCCGTGCCGGGGGTCGAAGAAGCAGGGCATACGACGTTCAGGAAGCGGGGCACCAGCGCGCCGGGCGGCCAGGGTGGCCAGAGCGAACCGTCCCTGCCCCAAGGTCTCAGTCACCGGCTGGACGTCCCCCGGTCGGGCTGCTTCGGCCATCTGCACCTTGGCCCGGTCGTAGGCGTCCAGGGCGCTGGTGAAGTCGTCGCACATCGCGTCGGTGGCACCGGGCTCGGACGTAGCGAAGTCGAGTCGGTCCAGCTCTTCCCCGAAGGCGGTGATGTCCTCGTCCACCACGGCGCGCAAGGCATCCAGTTCGGCCCGCTCACGCTCTTCCCGCTTCTTTTTCGACCGGCGGTAGAGGGCGTACGCACCCGTCCCGCCGACGATGACTGCGCCCCCGGCGACAAGCAGTCCGGTGGCCCCGGCACCCTCCTCGTCGTCTGCCCAAGAGGACGGCGCGTTGCCCTTGGCCTGCTGAAGGGCCTGGTCGACGAACGCGTTCAGCTGGGCCGGAGCGTCCGAGGCGTAGGAACGCCGCACCGCACCTTTGGCGTTGTCCACGGCGGCGCCGGGCATCACCTGCCGGTCGGCATCCGCAGCGAAACGATCGCCGAGGCGGATAGCGTAGACGCCGGTGACACCGGTAAAGGTACGCAGGTCGCGCAGCACCGTATCGGGCGGGTACTCGGCGGCCTCGGGCAGCACGACGACGAAGACCGGCTTGTCCGCATCCTCGATCTTCCGCGCGAGCGCGTCGGCGTCGTCCTTCGAGAGCTGGTCCTGGGCCCGTGGGTCGACATAGACGGGGCTCTTCTTCAGCGCCTGTGCCACGTCGCCGATGTTGCCCGCGGCGTAGGCCGCTCCGGGAGCAAGGGCGGCGGCCAGAGCCAAGAGGAGCAGGGCCAGGGTGTGGGCCGGACGGAACTTGGGCGTGGCCCCTATGAGGGCATGCATGGAGATTCTCCTGAAGAGATCCGCGAGTTGTCTGTGATCACTTGGCCGTACGGGAGGGCAGAACAAGGAGCCGCCGTTTCCGGGCGGGCGGAGGTTTCCGCTGCCTGCGCCTGGTAGCCGGCCGCCATGAGCATCCCTTCGTCTTCAGCCGTGTTCTCCGGAAGGGGGCGACTCCCCCGCCCCATAGTTATACAGTTGCGCAATCTAGCAATCCTCATGGCGGGTGCGGCTTCTTCGGCCGTCTTGACCCGTATGGACGAGAACGGACGAGGTGGCGATGTTCGCGAACGCTCTACACCCCTGGCACCTGCTGCTCGTGGCCATTGTGATCATTTTGGTGTTCGGGTCGAAGAAACTGCCGGACGCGGCCCGCGGGCTGGGTAAGTCGATGCGGATCCTCAAGAGCGAGGCGAAAGCCATGAAGGAGGACGGCGCGCCACCGGCCGCTGCACCTGAGGCCGCCCCCGGCGAACACGCGCAGACGGCCCCGCGAACGATCCAGGCCGCTCCAGGCGATACTGCTTCGGCGCGGCCCGTACCGGAGCACGGCACCACTACCCGCTGAGCTCCCGCCCGGAGGGTGCATCAAGGGCCGACATCTCGAAAGCCGTACCGCGGCGGCTCGCCCTTCACCCACGAGGTGAGGCAATACCAGTGCGGTGCCTCGGAGCCGGGCCTGCCCCCTCCCGGCTTCACCAGCCCTGACCTCAGCAGCCCCAACCCCGTACGGCGCAGGGCCGGCAGGGTTCCGACGGCCCGGCCGTGCCTGCCGGGGCACCGGAGAGCGGCCCGGACGGACAACCGGGCGGCTCGGCCCCGGCCGCGACGGCGCCCGGCCCGCGCTGCCCCGACACGGCAGGCCAACCAGACACGGCCCGATCCTGGCAAGCCGACTCCACCTTGCCTGGGCGACATATTAAGTATTGCGCAAGTGGGTAACTGACAGACATCCTCTGCCGCGCGAGGCCGAGCCCCGCAGCAGGGGCGGTCCCGTTGACTTTCGGGGGTATGCATGAGCCGCTCTGACCGTCTCAGAGCAGAAGACCGGCGCGATTTCGAGCGCGTGCTCGACCAGGCGCTGAAGTCCCCGCAGGCGTCCGCCGTGGCGCGGAGGACCGGTGCAACGGAGAACATCGAGCAGCTGCGAACCCGCGCTCTGCGGGAGCATGGTGCCATCATGGCCGCCGCGCTGCCCGAGTACCGCCACTACCGTCAGGTGCGCACCCAGGCGGCCCGGCAGGCTGAGCCCCCTTCCGGGTCCGTCGGCAAGAACCGGCGTGGCGCGGGCCGCGGCCTGCTCGGGGCCGTGGGGTTCCTGGTTCCCGTGCTGGCCGCCATGGCCGCCGTGGTGTTCCTCGTCTTCGGCTACGGCCTGCGTCTTGCCGGTGACGGCCCCGGGCTGGCGGACGGACTGGTGACCGCAGGCTGGATCGCCGGGGCTCTCGCGGGACTCGCCACGCTGGCGGGCCTGGTCGGCATGCTGGTGGCCGCCGCACGCAATCGGGCCGCGGCATACGCGGACCACGTCCGGGAGGCCGATCCGACCGTGGAGACGGCCCGGCAGGCGTGGCACCAAGCGCTTCTGGAGCGCGGCATGCTGCCCCACCTGCACAACCGGCTCCCCGGCACCAGCACCCCCGAGCAGCTGGGCCGACCCACCGCGCCCGGCTGCCAAGACACCGTAGAGGGAAGGGGCAGCGTTCCAGAGGCGGGGCCCGGGTTCTCTTCACCCGGCTTCAGCAGCCCCGACTTCGCCGGCCCCAGGTCCCGCCCTGAGGAGAAGGAGCGGTGAACCATGGCCATCGGGCGGGCTGCCCGTCAGGCTTCGGGTCACGGTCCGCCGCTGGGTAACCGGCCGCGCGCATTGGTGAGGCCTGCTACGTCGCGTCCGGATCAAACGATGGGCGCTCGGACGGGTCGGGCCCCGTACCCTTGGTCAGCACGACGCGAGGCCCCGAGGGGGCGTCTGCGGAGGGACCGTCCACGGCTTCCTGTACCGCATCGGCGACCTGATGCAGTTCCTGCCTCGGATCGAAGGCGTCACGGATCTCGGCGAGTCCGAAGCTGTCACCGGCGCCGTCCAGGACGTGTTTGCGTACGAACGTCTTGGGGTGCAGATCTTCGAACTCGAAGTCCTTGAACTCCGGCCCCAGTTCATCACGGATCTCCTGCTTGGCGTTGTCGGAGAACTCCCGCACCTTGCGCAGGAACCCCGTCACGTTCTGGATCATCTCCGGCAGCTTGTCCGGGCCGAAGAGGAGCACTGCGATGATCCCGATGGTGATCAGTTCCAGCGGGCCCACATCGGAGAACACCTGACACTCTCACCTTCCTGGCCGTACATCCGTCACCGGGGCACGCGCCCGCAACTGACACTTTAGTTATTGCGCAACCATGAGAACTGTAGCGGTAGTCTCCACGCTATAGGGGCCGTAGGGGCCAAGCGCCAGGACGCATCCAGCGGGTGGAGGAAGAACAGTGGGAGTTTCCCTGCCCAAGGGCGGCAACGTGTCGCTGAACAAGCAGGCCCCTGGCCTGACTTCAGTACGTGTCGGCCTTGGCTGGCAGACACCGGCCGCCGACTACGACCTGGACGCCAGCGCCCTGCTGTGCGGCCAGTCGGGACAGGTCCTGTCCGACCAGCACTTCATCTTCTCCAACAATCCCCGCAGCCCCGACGGCTCGGTACAGCACTCCGCCAACGACACCCCCGGGGGCAGACCCGGCGAGAACGAGCACATCCGGGTCGACCTGGCCACGGTCCCCGCCGAGGCCGCGAAGATCGTGTTCCCAGTTTCCATCTATGCGGCCGAGCAGCGCCGCCAGAACTTCGGGCAGATCCAGGGCACCCACATCCGTGTCAGCGACCAGGAGACCGGCACCGAACTGGCCCACTTCAACCTGACGGGAGGCGCCTCCACCGAAACCGCCATGGTCTTCGGGGAGTTGTACCGCCACGGCACGGAGTGGAAGTTCCGCGCCGTCGGCCAGGGGTACGCCTCCGGCCTCGCGGGCATCGCCACCGACTATGGCGTCGATCTCATGCGCCCCACCCCGCAGCCCAGGGCCACCTCAAGCCAACCACCCGTCCCGCCTGCCCCCTCTGCCCCGCCGCCCCACAAGCCCGGCACCGGCCGGGCGCCGGGACTGCGCCCGACCCCCGCACCGCCGCAACCGACAGGGAGTTCCTCGGTGACCTGCTTCTTCGACCCCAACCACGGCCCTGGCTCGACCGCCGTCCTCTGGTCCCCGCAATGGGGCATGCCCGCCAGATCCAGGCGTGCGGCGGCTGTGCCCAGCGCGTGCAGACCACACCGCCGCCGTACTACACCACGCCACAGGCCGGGTATCCCCAACCGCCTCAGCAGGATTACCCGCAGCAGCAGGGATACCCCCAGCCGGGCTATCCGGAGCAGCCACGCCGCTTCGGTACCGGCGCGGTGATCGGCGCCGGCGCGGCCGGCCTGGTCGGTGGAGTTCTGCTGAACGAGGCCCTCAGCGACGACGAACCCGACGTGACCGTCAACCAGCACTACGAGGGAGACGGCGATGGTGAGTTCGGCGGCTTCTGACACTCGGCCGCCCCGTACCCGATAGCAACCGCTCTGGCCAGTTTCAGACACCCCGGTGTCCCGAAGTCGGCCACAGCAGCCCGCTTCCTCGGCCCGACAGGCCGCAGCCGTTCCGTCAACTCCTCCACGTATACCTGCGAGAGCGGCTGTGGCCTTGCCGGAGGCATGGCATCCGCCACGCTCGGGAGGGGCGGGCCGCGATCTCTCATCGCACACCACCTGCCGGGCCGCGCGTGAAGGTTGCTAGATTGCGCAACTGTACAACCAACGGGTGGGGCCGACCGTCCCCTCTTCATGAGCCGACCAGATGAGGGGCACACATGACCAGTAGCCATCGGGTAGCGTCCATACGCCGGGGTGCAGGCACCCCGCCCTCATCGGCCGGCTCCCGGGCCGCAGTACGCAGGCGCCGCCACAAGCGTGGCCGACTGCGCCTGATACTGGCGATAGCCCTGTCTCTGCTGGTCCTTGTAGTAGCCGGAGCCGGCTGGGCGTACCTCAAGCTGACCGGGAATATCGACACCTTCAGCGCCGGCGGGCTGTCCGACGACCGTCCGGATGTCGGCTCGTCGAAAGGCCAGAACGTCCTCATCATCGGTTCGGATGCCCGTACCGACGGCAACAGCGACCTGGGCGGCGGCAACAAGCAGGACGTCGGCCGCTCCGACACCGCGCTCCTGCTGCACGTCTACGCCGACCACGAGCACGCGGTCGCGGTGTCCATACCCCGCGACACCCTCGTCGACATCCCGCCGTGCAAACTGCCGGACGACACCTGGACCAAGACCCAGCCACACACCATGTTCAACGCCGCGTACTCAGTAGGACAGACCGCGAAGGGCAACCCGGCCTGCACCCAGAACACGGTGGAGAAACTGACCGGTCTGCGCGTCCACCACACGATTGTGGTCGACTTCAAAGGCTTCGCATCCCTGACCGAAGTCGTCGGCGGAGTCGATGTGTGCGTGCCGCAGGACATCTACCAAAAGGACCTCAACCCCAACCGCCCAACCCGCGGCGAACGCATCTTCGCCAAAGGTGAGCAGAAGGTCTCCGGGCGGCAGGCCCTGGACTATGTGCGGATCCGGCACGGCATCGGCGACGGCTCCGACATCGGCCGCATCAAACGCCAGCAAGCATTCATCGCCAGCCTGATCAAGAAAGTCAAGAGCGATGGGCTCACCCCCACCAAACTGTTCCCGCTCGCAGACGCCGCCACCAAGTCGATGACCGTCGACCCCGGTCTCGGCTCGGCGGACAAGATGATCTCGTTCGCGATGTCGCTGAAGAACATCGACCTGGACAACACCAAGTTCGTTACCATCCCCTGGCGCTACGAGGGCTCTCGCGTCGCGGTCGTCGAGCCGGACGCCGACGCTCTGTGGGCGGCGTTGAAGGCGGACCGCACTCTGGACGGCGAGGACGCCAGCGGCAAGACGGCCACGCCCTCCCCATCGAGCATCGCCCCGGTCGCCGGAGACGGCATCGCCGTCGCTGTCCAGAACGGCACCACTACCGGCGGCCTGGCCTCCCACGCCGCTAAGACCCTCACAGACCACGGTTTCACGGTCGCCGGCACCGGAAACGCGCCCAGTCAGGACCACGCCACGACGGTCATCACGTACGGACCCGGTCAGAAGACCGAGGCCAAGACCGTCGCCCGGCTCTTCGCCGGGGCCGAGATCGAGCAGGGGGCCACCGAAGGCATCACCGTCACCGTGGGCCAGTCCTACGCCGACAACCCCACCGACCCCACCACCGCCGAGCCAACAGCCGTGCCCTCCAATGTGGCCGAGAATGCCCGCTCCGCCGATGACAGCCCCTGCTCGGACCTCTCCTACGGCTGACCTGGCCGTCCCGGCCGGGACATATCATGAGTGCTGTTCATACGCCCGAACGAGGAGAAGATCGAAGACCTCGTCGAGGACCACGGCGAGAAGGTCTCCGGAGGGCTGGAGAAGGTCGGCGACTTATCGACGACAAGACGGACGGCAAGTACAGCGAAAAGATCGACACTGGAGTCGACAAAGCCCAAGGACTCATCGAGCGCCTAGGCGACAAGAGCGACTGACGCCACCCGCTCCGATGCCGACGACGTCCACACCAAACTCTCATACGCCCGCCGGCACGGCTGCTCAGCGCGCGACGGCATGCCCCGCCTTGTTCCAGTTGTCCCGCAGGCGGTCGAGGTAGGACTGGGCCTGGCTGCCGGGCCTCGCGCCGCGGGCGAAGGCGAGCATGTTGCGGGCCCCGGTGTTGTAGCCGGCCGAGCGCCAACAGCTCGTCCTTCGTGTAAGGGATGGACCAGCGGGCAAGCAGCTGGGCGGCGAGGTCGTGCAGGTGCCGGACGGCGGCATCGACGGCGAGGCCGCGGTCGTCGGTCAGCCCTTCCCAGCGGCGGTGTGCGAAGTCCCGTCCCCGTTTGGTGTCGTCGAAGGCGGCCAGGTGCATGTTGGCGATACCTAACGCCGCGTCGGGCTTGTAGCGCTGCCAGGTCCGCTCGAGATCGGGGACGTGCGGCTTGTAGGACTCGTTGTAGAGGATCACCATCAGCAGCTGGGCGCTGATACCCGCCTCGGCAGCGTACGTCCGAACCTGACGCGCGTACTGCGCCGGGTCGTAGTGATCGCGGGCGGCAGAGGGCTGCGCGTTGGGAGGTGCTGAGGTGCGTGCGGTGCTGGGCGCTGTCGCGCCCGGCGGGCGGGAAGGGGTGTCCGACGGGTCCGCCCGTGCCACGAGCCAAAGGGCCAGCGCGATGAGTGGCACTGCGAGCCACCATCGGTCCTTGGCCCGCTCAGCCATGGCCTCCTCCCGTCGCGGTCGACCTGATCTCGTCACGTTTCCCGCTCCGCGCGCCGCCGTTCGAGGCGCCGCATGGCGGCCGCCAGCACAGCCGCGTACAACGCGAGGACGGCGGCGAGCTGCGCGTAGTACGCGAAAGGCAGCGCGGTCACGCCGAGCAGCGGCCCGAGCGCGGACAGGGGAAGGAGCACCCCCACTGCGGCGAGCAGGGCAGCCGCCCGGCCCACCGGGCTCAGGCCGCGGCCCTCCGCGCCGCGGCGGCCCGTGTGCAGCAGGACCATTACCAGTGCCTGGGTGAGCAGGTTCTCGGTGAACCATCCGGAGTGGAAGACGGCCTCGTCGTCGCCGCTCCCGGGGCCGTACACGGCGAGGGCGAGCAGCCCGAACGTGGCCAGGTCGGCCAGGGCGTTGAGGGCGCCGAAGCCGGTGACGAAGCGCAGCAGGCCGCGCGGGCGCAGCACGGTGGGGCGGCGCAGCGCGGCCGGGTGGGGCCGGTCGTGGGCGAAGGCTAGCTGGGCGGCGTCGAAGCACAGGTTCTGCACCAGGACCTGCGCGGGCAGCATCGGCAGGAACGGCAGCAGGATGCCTGCGGCGAGCATCGCGATCACGTTGCCGAGGTTAGAGGAGAGGGCGATGCGCAGGTACGCGGCGATGTTGCCGCTCGCATGCCGGCCTGCCGTGATGGCGTGACCCGTGACTGTGAGGACCTCGCCGGGCTCCAGTCCGAGGTCTCGGCAAGCACGGGCCGCAGCGCCCGGGTGGTCGCCGGTGAGGACCTTTACGCTCACACCGCGCTCGGCGAAGTCGCGCAGCGCGGCGGCCGCAGTGTCGGTGACCGCGTCACGCAGCAGCACGAAACCCATGAACGTCAGGGCGCACACCGCTCCAGGACGGCCTCGGCCGCGCCTTTGACGACGAGCGTGTGCGTGCCTATGCGGCGGGGGGTGCGGAGGACGGCGGTGGCCAGGCGGCGGACCGGGTCGAAGGGAAGGGCGGCGACCGGCTCGTACGCCAGGAGGTCCGCTTCCTCGGCTACGTCGAGGATCGCCTCGTCGAGCATGTCCGGCGTGGGCAGGTCGGCGAGCTGCAGTGTCCACCATGCGTTGATTGCCGCCCAGTGCAGGACCTCGGGGTCGTCGCGGCCGTCCGGGTCGACGGCCCGGCCGACGACTGGCCGGTCATGGGTCAGGGTGCCGGTCTTGTCCAGACACAGCACATCCATCGCGCCCAGATCGTGCAGCGCGGGCGGCCGATTGACGATCACTCCGTGGGTACGGACCAGCAGCGTGGCCCCCCGCGCCAGACATGTGCTGACGACGACCGGCAGCATCTCCGGGGTCAGCGCGACCGCGACCGCCACGGCGAACGGCAACGTCTCCAGACCGCTGCCGTTCACGGCGGCGTTGGCCATGAGGACCAACGGCGGGATCAGCAGCATGAACTGGACGAGGATCCACGCGACGCCGTGCACCGAGCGCTCGAAGGTGCCGGCGCTGCGCCGTCCGGTCCCCGTGTGGGAGTGGGCGAGCTCGGTACGCGCTCCGGTCGCGAGAACTACCACGGTGCCGCTGCCCGAGGCCACGCTGCTGCCCTGGAAACACAGGTGCGGCTGCGAGAACACGCCCCGGTCGTACGGATGCGGCGCATCCAGCGGAAACTTGTCGACGGGCCGGGACTCTCCAGTGAGCGCCGCCTGGTGCACGCCCAGCCCACTCGCCCGCAACAGCCGTACATCGGCGGGCACCACATCTCCCGGGCCGAGACGAATCACATCGCCCGGCACCGGCTGGTCCACAGGGATCTCCCGCGCCACCGGAACCGCAGCCGGGGCACCACCATCCGCCCGGCGCAGCATGCTCGCCGTCGTGACGACCATCTCGCGCAACCGGACCATGGACCGGTCAGCCCTCCGTTCACCAGACATACGCAGCACCCAGCTGACCACCACCAGTAGGGGTGATCACACCCGCCGTCGTCCATGTGGCCACGGCCGCCGAGACGAGCCCGAGCACGAGCAGCACCGCGGTGAACGGATCGGTCAGAGCGCGCAGCACACGTCGAGGCCAAACAGTGATGCGCTGAGCCGGCAGCACGTTCTCGCCGAACCGGGCCAGCCGCTGCTCTGCCTCCTGCTCGGTCAGTCCTCGCGGGCCGCTGTCGAGGACGCGCAGCACCTGCAGTGCCGTTGGTGCCGCTACGCCAACCGCAGCCGCGGCCGTGCTCGGCGCCTGTGTGGCCGCAGCGCCCGTTCCCGCGGCCATCGCATGCTCAGGCACCGGTCCCGCGCGCCAGGCGCACCGGCACGGTCTCGCTCTGTGTACGGCCGCAGAGCTGACCGACCATCACGCGCACGACGGTCACGACGTCGGGATCGTCGACGAAGTAGACCTGCCGACGGCCCTCGCGCCGGGCACGTACGAGTCCGGCCAGCTTCAGCTTCGTCAAGTGCTGGCTGATCGCCGGCAGCGCCCCGCCGACCCGGTCGGCTAGATGTGTGACGTCACTCTCGCCCTGCGCAAGGGTCCACATGATGTGCAGCCGCGACGCCGATGCCAACAGTCCGAACGCCGCCGACGCTTCGGCCAATACCTCCGCGGAAGGATCCTCAAGGTCAGGCGCTTTCTTGACCACGAACTACCTCCGTCACCTCGGACCACCCCCACAAGCCGCCCCAGTCTAGGAGCCGACGCCTGCCCGGCCGAGCCGCGATCCGCAGGGGCGCCGCCCCTTGCCCCACTCACGCCCACCCCGAGGAACCCGCACTTGTCGAGCCCGGGTGGGGCATCAGATTGAGCGGTCCGAACTCGTCCATGCAGAAGATGACTTCGGGCGCGCCGTCCTCGGGTGTCACCTCGCCGTCGGCGATCGCGTAGAGGTGTTCGACGCGGGCCTTCTTGGCCGCGTAGTCCGGATCGCGGGAGGTCTTCCAGGTCTTCAGGCATTGAAACGAGACGCCTTCCTCGCGGAGCAGGATGCGCAGGCCCTCGTGGCTGATGTCGTCGACCACCCCCTCGGCGACCAGGAAGTCCGCCAACTTGGTCAGGCTCCAGGTGGAGAACGGCAGGTCGTGTTCGGTCGGCTTGGACTTGGCGATCTTCTTGATCTCGCGGCGCTCGGGCAGCGTGAACGTCCTGGGGCGGCCGCCCTTGTACTTCGGATACAGCGACTCGAAGCCGTCGGCGTTGAAGTTGTGGATCACATCCCGGATCCGGTCGTCGCTGGTGAACGACACCTCGGCGATCTTCGCCACCGGCATGCCCTGCGCGGAGAGCAGCACCATCTGGGCCCGCCGCCAGGTCACCACCGACCCGGTGCCCCTGCGCATGATCCGCAATAGCCGCCCCTTGTCGTCGTTGATCTCACGGACGCGTACTTGTTCTGCCACGGTCGGACGGTAACGGACGGCCGATGCCCAAGAACCTCACTCAGACCGCTTTGTCCCGTGCGCGGAGGGCCGCCTCCAGACGGGCGATGTCCTCGGCGTCCTTGCCCCGCCGAGGCCGGGAAGGATCCCAGACGGGCGTCATTCGTTTGATCTCGATCTGGGCCTGCGGACTGACGATCGCGCACTGCAGACCACCGATATGGCCCGGCCCGGCATCGAGCATTCCTTCGGGCCAGGGCGCACCGGCCCAGGGGCCCCCGGCAACCACCACACGGCCAGCCGTATCCCTGTCCAGGAGCGTAAAGCTGCTCTCCAGACCGTCCTTGACGAAATCGAACTGCAGGTCAGGCGGCGACCCCGGGACCGGTTCGTAGCAGCGCTGCAGCAACCCTCCTGCCAGAGCACCGGCATCGTCCGCCCAGACGAACCAGTCGATGTCCTCATGGTCTCGCGTGATCTCGCCAAGGAAGAAGTCCATGGCCCATCCACCGCGGAGCCACACCGGGATCCCAAGAGCTCCGGCAACCTCCACGGCCTCAGCGATCACGTGGAGCTGCTGATCAGCACGTCCCATATCCACAGCCAGGCAGGTTACCCAGCAACGGCCTTGCCCGGCACATCATTTGCCTTCACACGCACAGAACGGGCGAACGTTGCCTGATGCGGCACTAGGGCGTGTATCGAAGGTGCTGGTCACAGCCACTCATTGATGGCTGCTACCAGCACGGTCGCCTCATAGCGGACGGCGGGTTTGTCGTATCTCGTGGCGACTGCGTGGTGCCTTTTGAGGCGATTGATTCCGCACTCCACCGCGTGGCGCTTCTTGTAGTCGGCCTTGTCGAACTTCGGCGGCCTGCCACCGTGGGAACCGCGCTTCTTGCGGTTCCGGGCGTGGTCCGCCTTGTCAGGAATCGTGCAGCGGATACCGCGCCTGCGCAGGTAGGCGCGGTTCTTGCGGGAGGCGTACGCCCTATCGGCACGGACCCGGTTCGGACGAGTGGGCGGCCTGCCCGGACCGGGACGGGAGACCCGGATCTTCTCCCGGACGGGTTTGAACTGAGGGGAGTTCCCTCGCTGTCTGGCAGTGATCACGATCGACATCGGCCTTTGGCCCTGCGCGGCGGCCAGATGCAGCTTGGTCGTCAGACCGCCGCGCGAGCGCCCGAGGCCGTGGTCGTCCGGCTCGGCGTTGATACCGCCGGGCGGCTCCTTTTGCAGATCCCCCTTTTCCGCGCACCGGCGGCGTGCTGGTGGGCCCGGCACACGGTGGAGTCGACATTGATTTCCCAGGCGATGAGTCTCTGGGCATCCACCTGGACCTCCAGTTCGGCAAAGATGCTCTGCCAGATACCGTCCCGCTGCCAGCGGCAGAACAGGTCGTACACCCGGGCCCAGGGGCCGTACCGCTCCGGGACATCCCGCCACGGGACGCCGGTGCGGGTCCGGAACCGTATGCCGTCGATCAGCTGCCGCCTCGTCCATATCGGCGGACGTCCCGGCTTCTTGCCTCCGGGCAACAACGGTGCTAGCCGGTCCCACTGGGTATCCGTCAGATCTCCACGCGCCACCAAGCGATCATTGCAGAGGTTGATCGACTTCGAGGGTAGACGCCAGACCGGTCACAGACAGGATCGCCTCGACTGTCTCTTCAACCGTCTGCGCAGCGTTGTCGATCCAGGTTCCTTGCTGCCCGAGCTCGGAGCGCATCGCCTCATCCAGGGGAGACCAGTCCGTGGTCAAGACCTTCTCTCGCGCCTGGTTGCGCTGCCACGCGACCGCCGGGCCGGGAGCCAGGATCACGATGTGGAGCGGCGCTGCCGTCAGCGTCGTGCGGTAGAAGTCAAGGTGGGCTAGGCGGACGACAACATCATCGAGCACGGGGATGAAACTCGCCCGCGCGAAGCTGTCCGCCAGAAGGCACGCGTTGCGAGCCCGCAGGAAGATCTGCCGGTCGGCTTCTGCGTTTTCGGCCGGCGAGGGCCATTGCCCGCCGCTGACGACCATCTGCTGGAGTGCATCCACCTCAATATGGGCCGACATCCGAAGCCGGCTGGCCAGTGCAGCGGCCACTGTGGACTTCCCGCTCCCGGGGATGCCGGTCAGCAGGACAGTCCCGGCAGCCGACTCGCGGTCGATGGATATCGGATTCAAGCTCATACGAGTTCTCCAAGCGCAGCGATCAGGACACTGAGAGTACGCGTCGCCCCACTCCCCGCCGAGCTGGCGACTACTTGATCCACTTACGACACACGCCCTAGCTTGATCTTTAACCTCGGGGTCCGAACGGCTCCTCGTACTTGATCACTCGGAGTGGTAACTGTCTTACGTGTGGGCGGCCTTCGGCTGAGCATGTGATCCGACCAAGGAACACACAACGCTCAGCACGAAGGCCGTTGGGATGAGTCTGTTGCATCATGCTGTCCGGCAGGATCCGTTTGCGGAACTGTCACGCTTCCGGGGCGAGTTCTACTCCTGTCTGCCCAGGCGTGCGGACGCGTTGTTCGAGCTTGCGGATGCCGTGTTGTGTGCGGACGGTCCGGTCAGGTCGCTGGTGAAACTGTCGCTGGTGGGCGAGCACCGTCGCGGTCACGGCGGGCTCTACGATGCCCTGGGCGCGGGCCGGGTCGATGTGGCCCGGCTGCGGCGGGCCCTGGCGACGGCGCCGCCGCCGCGGGCGGCGGACGGCCGACTGGTTCTGGCCGCCGACCTCACCTGCTGGCTGCGGCCCAGCGCGCACACCTCACCGCAGCGGATCCTGTGCCACACCTACGGCCGGGGCAAGGACCAGCACATTCCCGTGCCCGGCTGGCCGTACTCGGTGATCTGCGCGCTGGAGACGGGACGCACTTCGTGGACCGCGCCGCTGGACGCACTGCGTCTGGCACCGGGCGACGATGCCGCCACCGTCACCGCTGGCCAGATGCGTGATCTCGTCGAGCGGCTGATCGCGGCCGGGCAGTGGACGGACGGCGACCCGGACATCCTGATAGTGGTGGACGCCGCATACGACGTGCCTCGCCTGGCCTTCCTGCTGAAGGATCTGCCGGTGCAGGTGCTGGGCCGGATGCGTTCGGACCGCGTCCTGCGCCGCGCGGCCCCGCTCCGCGAGCCCGGCGTGAGGGGCCGACCGCCCCGCCATGGCAGTGAGTTCGTTTTCGGTGACCCCGCCACCTGGAACACACCCGACGAGCAGACGGTGACCGAGACCCGTCTCTACGGCACCGCCACCGCACGGGCATGGGACCGGCTCCACCCGAGACTCACCCACCGCTCGGCCTGGACCGCAGAGCTGGGCGCCCTGCCGGTCATCGAGGGCACCGTGATCCGCCTGCAGGTCGAGCACCTGCCCAGCGGCGCGACACCGAAGCCGGCCTGGCTGTGGTGGTCGGGCACCGACGCCACCACAGCCGACATCGACCGTCTGTGGCAGGCGTTCCTGCGGCGCTTCGACATCGAGCACACCTTCCGTCTCTTCAAGCAGACCCTGGGCTGGACCTGCCCGAAGATCCGCACCCCTGAAGCCGCCGACCGCTGGACCTGGCTGATCGTCGTCGCCTTCACCCAGCTCCGGCTCGCCCGCCCGCCCGCTGGCAGCAGACCTCCGACGGCCCTGGGAGAAGCCGACCCCGCCGGACAGGCTCACCCCTGCACGCGTCCGCCGCGACCTTCGGCACCTCCGCCCGCAAGCCGCCTGCCCAGCCAGAGCACCGAAAACCCCCCGTCCCGGCCCAGGACGGCCACCCGGCCGCAAGAACACGCAACCGACCCCACGCCACGACGTGCACACCGTCGGCAGAGCAAGCACGAGACGGACGAAGTCAACAACCCCACGACCACGTCGTACTGGTTAAAGATCAAGCTAGCTAGCCTGAAACGCCAGTGGGGCTCCCCGCCCACAAGAACGGAAAACCCCACCTGCCTGCCTGCGCCGGTCAACCGGCCATGGCCGCCACGACCAGCGCGACAGCCGCACCGCACAGCAGCACCACAAGCGGGCACGCCAGCCGGCCGCGTCTGGTACGCCTGCGCCACAGCACCAGCCACAGCGCACACGCCGCCACGAACACGACCGTCACACCGCTCAGCTCGCCCTCCCGCCACGCCATCCGCAGGGCGTCACGGTCAGCGCCCCATACAAGGAGCGCAACGAGGACGCCTACGGCGGTCAGCGCACACACCGCTTCCAGCAGCCTGCTCATACGGGGCCCTTCTTCTCCGGCGTATCCGTCAGGTCACTGCGCAGGCGGAACGGACGGCCCGACCTCGACGGTCTCCGTCTTGCGGCCGTCTGCGTCCGTGCTGGTGGACCGCTTCTTCTCGGCCTGGGGACCGGCCACGGGTGCCTGGGGCGGATCGGACTGCGCGATCTCGCCGTACGCGGCTCGCGACGACGACCGGGCAGGCCCTGCGATGGCGGCCCGCGGTCACCGCAGAGGTGGGGGCGCTTCCGGCCGCGCACGCCACCCGAGCGCCAGATCCGGGCCCCCCACGAAGAGCATGATCGGGATCCCCTCGAAGACCCGGAGCAGCTCCGGCCGGGCCGAAGCATCGCTGACCCAGTGCCTGACCCGCGCAGCTCACGGCCTCTGCTTCCTTCCGGGGCTCAGGCGTCTTTCCACGCCTGGATGAACTCTTGCTGCTCGTCCCACGTGGTGCGGCCGCGATAGGCGTGCAGGATCTGCCAGGCCGCGCTTTCGGCCTCGCGCAGCCACAGCTCCCCGATGTAGTCGGCCTCGTAGCCGCGCAGGTGCTCCGTACCGATCGCCTTGCCGATCACCTCGGCCGCTGCGGTGCGCTGATCGCTGCTCATCTCCGCCAGGACGCTCAAAAGCTGGTCGGCCAGGACGGTGCCGTCGCCGTCGATGGCGCGCAGCAGCTGGTGGCGTAGGTTGCCGGGCAGCAGGACTGGGTCGTCGGCGGCCTGCCACAGCTGGAACCAGAAGTCCTGCGGCTCGTCGCTGGGCACGGGCAGGGACGCCATCAATGAGACGAGCCGCGCCGTACTCGCATAGGCGGGGGCCTGCGCCACGGCCAGCAACGCCAGGTTGGCGACCTGTTCCGTGGTCAGCTGCCCGGCCTCGAGGTCCGCCGTCATGTTCAGTCACTTCTCCAGCAACTGCGCGAACATCTCAGGTTGGTACACCCGGGGAACCAGCAACGGCCCTGATCATCGCAGTGGTGATCACGCCCCCGCCGCGCGTCCATGGGAGTTGGCTGGATCCGCCGCACCCGGCTGGGAAACGCTCCCGGTTGAACCTCTTCAGCGCAACGCCGGGGCCACGGCTCATTCCGTGGCCCGCTCGGTGTTCAGGTGTCGCATGGCGAGGTCGTGCTCTCCCGGGTGCCGGGCGAGGCGCCGCTCGCCCGGCAGGATCCAGACCGCCTACGAACAGATCCACGGCGCCTGGGCCACGGCCGGCATCCACTGACCGTCACCGTGTGCCCCCCGGCCGTCGGCGGGGACGATCCGCGTGTACGGCAGGGGCTGAATCTCGGACGGCGCTGGACGGGCCTCGGCCAGCGGGTGAGGCCTGCCAGTGCGGGGGCGGCAAGTAACACCCGGGCCCACGAGGATCAGGCGCGGTGCGCTTGTCAGCAAGCGACTCCGGTCTTGCGCCATGCCGTCAGGACTTCGTCGAACGCGCTCTTCGCTTTCAGGCCGCCGATAGCTTCTGGGCTCAGCACGAAGGTGGTCATCAGTGTGCGGGCGGCGGGCAGGTCGAGACTGAGCACCACAAGGACTCTGTCCAGGGCCTCGATCACACTGCGCAGATCGGTGCTGTCGTGCTGTGGAAGCAGTCGAGACAGTACGACAGCAGGTCGGCCAGGTCCGCACTGTCGGCATCAATGCCGACATCGCTGCCAGTGACCTGGACGAGTGCCGTCCGGCAGGCCCACACCGCGTCCAGGGCGTGGGCAGGCAGAGACATGGCCCGCACATGCTCGGACTGGTGGTCGGTGGTGACGCAGTCATCGGCCAGCTCGGCGGCGATCCGCCAGGTCAGGGCGGGCAGCACGTAGCGGGTGTCGTCGAGGACGCGCGCAGCAGCCGATCCCACGGTCCCGAGGACCTCGCTGACCAGTCGCGCATTGGTGGCCCAGGTGAAGCTGGAATGAAGAAGGACGGGGCGGTCGGGACTGCTCATGCGGGGCTGTCGGTGCTGGTCTGGTTCGGCGTGGTGGCCGCCACGATGCGCTCGGAGGTCCCGGGCCCGTTCTCCGGGGCGTCCTACGGGCGGACCGCACACGTCTGATCCCACACTGCCCGCATCGATCCGGGCTCGACCCGGGCTCCACGTATCGCCATGCCCCTGAGGCTATCCGCGCCCTCCGGCCGGAGAAGGGGCGATGCCGAAGTCCCAGCTGAAGGGCCCGGTGATGTGGTAAAGCCACAGGCCCTGGCGCTGGTCGTCGCGAACGACTCCATGCGGCCTGTGACTCTGCGCCTTCCGATAGCCTCGAGGGACATGACTTCAAACCGTTCCTCCCACCGGATGCCGCTGGACGCTCTGGAATCACTGTGCGAATCTGCCATCCGGTCCGCAGGCGGATCCCCAGAGACGGCCGCAGTTCTCGCGTCAGCGACCGTTGCCGCCGAGCGACGAGGCAGGCGTGAAGTGGGAGCGGCGCATCTGCTCGACTACCTCTCCGCTCTCCGATACGGACGTCTGAACGGCGTGGCCCGACCTCGCGTCGCCTCGGCTCGGGCCGCCGTCGTCACCGTCGACGCCGACTGCGGCACCGCGCAGCTCGCGTTCGATCACGCCCTCGGAGCCCTTGTCGAGCGGGCTCGCACCAGCGGTGTGGCCATTCTCGCCATGTATAACTCCTTCAGCGCCGGAGAGCTCGGTCACTACACATCACGCGTCGCCGAAAAGGGGTTGATCGCCCTGGCATGCGCCAACTCGCCGGCGCTCATGGCCGTGTACGGCGCGCGCGTGGCAATCACGGGCACCAATCCGCTCTCGTACGCGCTGCCTCACCCGTCGGGTCCGCGGATGTTCGATCAGGCAACGAGCGCGACCGCCTGGGTGACCGTCCGCGACGCGGCGATGCGAGGCGAGACCATTCCGGACAGCTGGGCGCTCGACGCCGACGGCAACCCGACCTCCGACGCACGCGCCGCCCTGAGCGGCGCGCTCCTGCCGTTCGGAGGTGTCAAGGGTGCCAACATCGCGCTCATGGTCGAGATGCTGGCCGCCGTGGCCGGCGGATCGTTCTCACAGGATGCGGCGCCCTTCGACTCCGGAACCCGGTCCCCGCGCCTAGGTTTGTTCGTCGCGGCAATCGACCCGACCGCATTCGACACCTCGTACACACAGCGAGCGGAGGATCATCTGAGTCGACTCGCCTCCGAGCACGGCGCGGACTTCGACCGCCGGAAGACGCCCATCACCGAGGTCGAAATCCCCGACGACGTCTATCGAGCGCTCATGACGCCCTGACCGAGGATCGCGAAGATGCCCGCGCCCACCCGACCGTCGCAGCCGGCTCACCGGCGACGAGCTCTGCCCCGGAGCACCGGCACCTGAGGGATCGATACATCCCGCACTTCCCGTGGCACCGCCTGCAATGGGCCCACCATCTCCACCACCGCGCCGCCGATTACGGCAACACCGACACCCTGTACAGCCTGGGAGGGGGGCTAGAGGTGCTCAGCAGGTTGTGGCCGCACGGTTTGGAGCCGGACGGTGTGCCGGCATCTCCATGGCAACCGTCGGTGTCCGCTTCGCCCAGCCGGCACGTACCGCCCGGCCCGGCGTAGGACATAGCGCCGTTTGCGGCTGGTGACGGATTTCCTACCGGAGCCCCAACGTGTCCTACAGCCGCTGGTTGGGGGCTGATGCTGGTAGGAGTCGGTGATCAGGTGACCTGTAATCGAAGGCTGGCGCTGCCTCTGATTACTGTGGGTATCTGTCAGGGGGCGACCTCAGGTAGCACTTTGTACTGCGGTGTCGGGATCGATGCCTCGGTGCCGTAGCCGCGCACGGACCTTCTCCCACCGCTCGGCGGGCAACTGCCACCCGATCGCCGATCCGGTGTCGCTTGCGGAGAAGGAGACCCCTGATCTCGTCGGCCCCCAGATCTCAGCGGAGATGGTGTGCGGCACGAGGGTGATGAACCATTCGCGCTGCCGTTCGTCCGTCAGGTCCAGGACGACGGCGGTTTCCCCTTCCCGAGCCCCCGTCGCGCTGGCGATGGCGGTGAGGGCGGCCCGGGCATCCGAAGGCCAGGGAAGGTCGGAAATGAGATCAATGTCCGTCGAATCCGCGTCAGGTGCCACCTCCCGGATCACCTCTTCCACCACTGTCCGCGCTGTTTCGGGGGCGGTGCCTTCCAGAAGGAGCAGGTCAAGCGGACGTGGCTTCTGGCCATCGCGGCTTCCAAAGGGCTGCGCGAATTTGGTGAGTGCACGCGTGAGTGAGCGTTTGGCGGACATCGGGCTGTTGTCTCCTCCGGTGAGGTTCTGCGCGGATCGTTTCATCGGTTGTGGTTGCCGGGCGCGTAGTTTTTCCAGGGGGCTCCGGCTTCGGTGGCGATGCGGGTAGTGCTCTTGCCGTGGTAGCCGAGTGCTTGGGCGATGACGGGGCCGGGGCCTGGAGGACGAGCTGGCGGATGGCGGAGGGGCGGCCTTTCTCGACGGGGATGCCGAGTTCGCGAAGTACGTCGCGCAGGGTGGCGGGGTTCATGGGCTGGCTCGCCCGGCGGCCGGGAAAGAGCCAGGGCGAGTTCTGGTTGATGGCGGGGGTGCTGGCGGGCAGGGCCTGGAGGTAGTCGAGCAGGAGGTCGGCGACCGGCTCGGGCACCGGGGTGGGCGGGTCGCCGAGCCGGAGTGCGACGTGCGAGCCGTCACGGAGGACATCGTCGGCCGCCATGCGGACGATCCGGCTGACCGGCTGGGCGAACAGCAGGACCAGGCAGGCGGCGACCCGAACTCTCAGCGAGGTGGCGCCCTCGGCGAGGACCCGCTGCAGGGCAGCGACGCGTTGGTGCTGGCCCATTGGGTGGGGGTTGGTGGTCGGGCGGTTCGGGATGGTCAGCCGCGGCATCCGGTGGCTATCCATGCACCATCGCAAGAACGCCTGTGCGGGTCGCCGGGTGGCATATTTCTCTGTGTGCCAGGCATCGAGGTCAGTCTGGGTGCAGGCGTCCAGCGTGACGTCGCGGGCGGCGAGCCAGATCGGGAAGGCGCCGGCCTGGGTGGTCTGCTGGCGGCATTCCTGCGTCGTGCCGGTTCCCAGCGGCCCTTTGGCCGCCTTGGCGCGGAGCTTGCGCAGCTGGTGCCAGGTGGAGAAGTGCTGGAGCAATCGGGCGTGTTCGGCGTCGACGGTGGCAGCTAGACGCTGGGCGAGGCACCGCTCGAACAGCAGGAGCCGCCGGTCGATGTGCGGCAGGACGCCGCTGTCCATGAGCAGGTCACGCAGGTAGGCGGCGGTCCGCCAGTTCGGCAGGGCCTGGATGGCCTCGTGTGTGAGCGGCACTTTTCCAGTGGCGAGGTCTCGCGGCAGAACCGGGACTTGTGGGTTGCGGAGCCAGATCAGGCGACTCTTCGGGCGATCCAGGTTCACCAGCAGCTGGTGCAGCGGGATCAACGATGGATGCGGCCGGTGCCGTCGTCCAAGAGGGCGGTGAGTTGGTCTGAGAGGGTGCGGCGCTCACAGAGCCGGCGCCCAAGAAACAGTCCCTCGAAGCTGCAGCGGTCGCAGAAGAAGTCGCGACTGATATCCGCGCAGTCCCGGCAGATGGCGGTCCCTGCTGCGTCCCGCCCGGGAAGGAGCCGTTCGGTGTCGCAGACGGGGCAGCGGCCCCGTTCCCTCATGGCCCGCTCATAGCAGGTGCGGCAGATGGGGCCGTCTGACCAGTTCGCGGACTTGGCGGCCTGACGGCCGCAGCGTGCGCAAGTGCGTATGTGCCACCGCTCGTATTTCTCGCGGCTGTCGTAGGCCGGGCTCACGAGTCGGGGGCGATCCGGGCGCGCTTGGGCCGGATGGTGGCCGCCAGATCAACCACGTCGGCTCCGCCCGAGGCGGCGGAGCCGACGTCGGGCGACGTTCTCGGCCCGGGTGGCGATCAGGTCGGTGGGGGTGACCTCAAGGATGTCGCAGAGTGCGGCCAGGACCGGCAGGGAGAGCCGTTCCGGAGTCTGGGTAACCAGGCGCCAAACCTGCACCGAGGACAGCTCGATGCCGCGTTCGACGAGTAGAGGGGACAGGTCGGAGGCGGCGAAGATGCCGCGGGTGGCCGTCACCTCGCGCAGCCGCCACTGGTAGCTGACCTGGAGTTTCATCAAGCCCTCCTTGCCGGCCGCAGAGATCAAGGGTGTTCTGGTCCCAGCTGCGACTCGGTCCATGAATACGCTGCTACGTCGAACCCAACGTCTGGGTTCGCAACACCTCTGACGGGTCAGCATCCTCGGTCGTAGATCGCCCGCAGCCACGGCTCCCTGACGGCGGGCATCCGCGCGAGCGTGTACCGGAACGCCTCTCTGGACGGCTGGAACGGGTACCACGGGTGCGGCGGCAGCAGGTCGTCCCGCTCCACGCCTGCCGGCAGCCCGCCGACCACCGGCAGCCGGGTCCGTTGTGGCGGGAAGGCGAGCTCGGCCCAGAGCGCGGCATCCATAGGTACCGGCACCGCCCCGGCACGCGGCTGCCACATGTCCCCGGTCTGCGGATGGACCGGCACCAGCACCAGGTCGGTGGCCGGCTCGCCGAACCCCGGTCCCGCCAGGTCCAACCGCTTCGCACCTTCCCCGGCGGGCAGCAGCGCGCCGAGTGCCCGGCCGAGGAGCTCAGCTACCGGCCCGGGCACCACATCGACCGGCGCGCCACCGGCGGCCACCACCACCTGGGCGAGAGCCACGCCCGCCGGGATGTCCCGGTACTCGCTAAGCCGGTGCCACAGCGCGCCGGTGGCCAACAGCTCCGCCCAGTCCATGACCGGCCGCTCCGGCGGGCCGGGCAGCCGCACTACCGCCTGCGGGAGGAGCCGGACGACCTGCCAGCACCCGCAGTCGTCCATCCTCGTTCCGACCGGCAGATCGCAGCCCAGGCAGGCAAGGTTTGGCCCGTCCCTCCCGTCGATCCCCCTGCAGTAGCCCCCGGCCCGCTCGAGGATCAGCCCTGTGCCGCGCATGTCGCCGGGCGCGAGGAGGACGGTGTCCGACGGTCCGTTGGACAGCGCACCGAACGGCGCGAAACGCCCCCGCTCCGCCGCCTCGCGTGCCCCGACCTCGTCCCACTGCTGCCACGGCGGCCCGTACGGTGCGGGGTCGACGGCGTACGACCCGGCCTCCAGCAGAGGAGGGTGCAGCGTCTCCCAGTGGGTGTCGGCCAGGTGGATCGGCAACGCCACCTCCGACACTGCCGCTGTCAAGACCGCACCGCAGCCCGCACACCCGAACACCGCCAAGCTGTCCCCTCCCGCCGTCGAAACTCCAGCATCCCACCAAGCAGTCGGACCGGAGAACAAGGGCTTCTTAGGCGACGCCAAACGCCCCACCGACAGGCAGAGCGGGCCTCCACGTCCCGCTCGCAGCCTCAGGAAGCCGGAAGCCGCGCCGGACCGAGCACCTGAACGTGATTCATGCGGCAAGTCCACCCTGTCACGCAAACTGGAGGCCGGACTCGCCGCCGGCAATGACCCAGTGGATGCCGTCCAGGTCGAGGCCGGGCGGCGGGTCCAGCAGCGGCTCGCAGGACAGGGACCGCACGGCGGCGGGCACCTGGCGCAGGTCGTCGATGCGCGGCAGCTCGGCCTCGGATTCGACGGAGACGCCCATCCAGAGGTTCGCCGGCCAGTCCAGCTTCGGCGCGATCTGGCGCAGCCGCCGCGCCCGCTTGGTCAGCACCTGGTAGGTGTGCTGCGGGGTATCGGCCATGACCTTGAAGACCTGGCGGACGAAGTCCAGCGGGACACGGGCGTGGAACAGGTCCGACATCGAGTTGACGAACACCACCCGCGGCGCTTTCCACCCGTAGGGAACGTCCAGCGAGTCCGGATGGAGCGTCACATCGAACCCGGGCCCGGACGTCCGCGGGTCACCGTCGTTCTGGTACTTCGCCGCGCCCATTGCCTTGAGCCGTTTCGCCAGCGCCAGGGCATTGTCGCGCCGTCGCGATACGGACGGTGCGCTGTGGTGCCCAACGATGCCTGCCCCGCAGGGGAATCGGGCCCCGCAGCTCGATATTCGGAAGCTTCCGGGCACTTTTTGCAATGTCAACATTCGAACTTCCATTCCGAAATCTAGTGGCCGGGCCCGGCGCCGTCGACACCGGTGTACACCCTCCAGCCCCAGGTCCGGCACCCAACTGGACACCATCACCACCCCCTGCGCCACCACCACGGCAACCACCCCCGCGTCCGCGCCGACTGGGCTCGCGGCCACCGCGTACGACCGGTTCGCCGACGAACTCGACACTGTCGGCAAAGAAACCCAGGACACGGTACGCATCACGCTCGACGACGGCGCACCTGTCGGGAGTCCCGATCCGACCGCCGCTGCCGAGACGGGTGCGGTCGGCAAGCGACACAGGTGGGCGGTGGTGCCGACCACCGCCCATCGTTCCTGTCGACGGTGGCCGCGTCTCAGCCCTACTTGGCGACCATCCTGGTGATGGCGGCGCCGACTGTGGGTTGCGATGCTCAGGCGTGGGAGGGTTCGGCCTGGTAGGCCGTGATGGCCTGCTGGAGGGTGGCGCCCTTGAAACCGAGCATGCGCGGCTCGCCGGCCATCGGCGCGCCGTTGGTTCGTGCCGCCCCGGCAGCTACGCGGCCCGGTATGCCCGGAGAAAGGTTCGCACTCCCTCGACGACGAGTGGCTGGACGCGGGCGTCCTCAGCGGCATTCGCGGAGCCGAGCCTGTCCAACGCGACGCCGAAGGCCAGCGCGATGAACTGCGCGGCCGCGAGGTGGGGGTCGGGGGCATGGAGCATCCCGGCCTCGTCAAATGCGGCGAACCGCTCGGCGATCGCCTCGTCGGGGGCGTCGGCCATGGAATTGTAGCCCTGGTGCGGCAGGTTGACGGATTCCGTTCGGATCAGCCGTTGCAGCGTTGCGTACTCTGCCGAGCCGAGCATGTCGGTCGCGATGCGCATCGAGAACGCGATCAGGGCGTCCTCGAGATCGGCGGCCTCGGTGAGGCCGGTGAGGGTTTCGTCGAGGGTGCGCCGGACGGTGGTGATCAGTGACTGGCCCACGGCGTCGACGACCGCTTGCAGCAGCGTCCGCTTGTCGCCGAAGTAGTCGTAGACGGTCCGCTTGGACACCTCGGCTCGGGCGGCGACGGCGTCGACGCTGGACCGGTCGAAGCCGTCGGTGAGGAACAGCTCTCGGGCCGCCGAGAGGATCGCGGCACGCTTCCGCGCGGACCCTTCGCGCAGTGTCTTCGTGGTCGGCATGGGTACATCCTAACCTTTCTACACTGCACGGTGTAGTGTAATCTCGTCAGTACGTGCCGCACTTGTGCACCGATCCGCCCGGCGGAGCCGTGCAGGCGCCAACTTGCCTACGGAATCACCGGGTTCACCCCGCCGGACGACCTCGGACGTGTCCACGAAGCACCATCCGCACCGCGCCCCGCGTGAACGGCCGTTGTGTCCGCGCCGGGCCCGGCAGGCGGCAGCGCTGCATGTACGGCCGACCCCTCCCTCGCCCGGCAATGACGGAAAGGACGTCCATGACCGCAACTCTGGCTCCCCCAGTCCGCATCAGGAACGCCGATGTCGGGGCCCTCGGCCTGCTGGCAGTCGCCACCGGCGCCCTGGAGTCGGTGGTGACGCCGACGCTCCCGCTCCTGCAACGCGAACTGGACATGAGTCCCGCCGAAGGGGCGTTACTCAGCGTCGTGCTCCTCATCACCGGCGCGCTCGTCACCCCGGTCGCGGGCAGGTTGGGCGACCGCTACGGCGGGAAGCGGGTCCTGATCCGGCTGATGACGGTGGTCTGTGCCGGTGGTCTGGTGTCCGCCCTGGCACCGAACCTGCCAGTGCTGCTGCTCGGCCAGGTACTGCAGGGAGCGATGGTGGGCGCGCTGCCCCTGTCGTTCATCCTGGTGCGTGAACACCTCCCTGCAGGAGCGTCGAAGGTGGCGATCGGGGTGGTCAGCGGGTTGTTCGTCGGGGGCGGAATGGCGGGAACACTGTCGGCCGGGCCCGTGGCGGAAGGGCTGTCCCGGCACTGGATGTTCGCACTGCCGACGATCGCGGTCATCGGAGCCACCATGCTCGTGAACAGGCTGATGCCGCACGATCCGCCAGGCCGGTCGGACGACGCCGGGGTCGACTGGCCCGGCCTGGTTCTCCTGAGCGGGACGCTGGCCACCCTCATGATCGTGCTCGCGCTGGCAACCGACATCGGCTCGCAGCCACTCGTGCTCGGCGTCCTCATCGTGGTTCTGGCCGCCTTCGCGACCGGATGGACGGCCGTCGAGCGCCGAGCGGCCTCACCGATGGTCGACCTGCGCATGCTGGCCCGGCCCGCGGTGTGGAAGTCGTGTGTGCTGACGTTCGTGATCTGCCTCGGCACCTCGGTGGCGGTCTATCTCGTCCCGCAGCTGTTCGCGGTGCCCGCCGACCAGTACGGTTTCGGGGCCGGCGCCACCGAGATCGGCTTCTTTCTGCTGCCCGGCGCCGTGGCCGCGTCGCTGGCCGGACCGATCAGCGGCATCGGCGCACGGCGTCTCGGCCCGCGTGCCGTGGTCACCGCCGGGATCGTCATCATGGTCGCCGCCCTGACCGGCCTGGCAACCCTGCACACCGAGGTCTGGCACCTCGTCATCGGCAAGATGCTGATCGCGCTCGCCAACGGCCTGTGTGTCACGGCGATGGTGACCAGCACCGCCACATCAGTCGACCGGAGCGACACCGGCATCGCGACCAGCCTGGTCCTGGTGACGCGCGTGCTCGGCTACGCCGTGGGCGCGCAGGTCAGTGGTGCGCTCCTCACCGCCGGTACCCCTTCCGGGTCGGATGTCCCGGCCGAATCGGCCTTCGTCACCGGATTCGTCATAGCTGGCGCCGTCACAGCGCTGTCCCTGCTTGTCGCCCGCACCATGAGCAAAGGAGTCAACGAATGACCCGAACCGATGAGTTGAGGGACGTCCGCACCACGCCGGGGCGCAAGGTGCTGATATCCGGGGCCAGTATCGCGGGGCCCGCCCTCGCGTTCTGGCTGAACCGCTGCGGATTCGCGGTCACGGTGGTAGAGAAAGCACCCACACCGCGTGACGGTGGTTACCCCATCGACGTGCGCGGCACCGCGTTCGAGGTCGTCCGGAGGATGGGAATCCTGCCGCGACTGCAGGACGCGCACATCGACCTGCGGCGGCTGACCTTCCTCGACGGGGACGGCAGCCAGGTGGCCTCGGTCGACCCACACACCATCACCGGTGGGGTCGCGGGACGGGACCTGGAGGTTCGGCGCGGGGACCTGACCGACGCTCTCCACTCGGCGGTCCGTGACGATGTGGAGTTCTTGTTCGACGACTCCATCGACACCCTCGACCAGTCCGGCAACGGGGTGGACGTCACCTTCCGCAGAGGCAGCAGGCGTACGTTCGACATGGTGTTCGGTGCGGACGGTCTGCACTCACATACCCGCGAGCTCCTGTTCGGCCCCGAAGCGCAGTTCCACCGGTACCTCGGCTACTGCTTCGCCGGGTTCACCATGCGCAACACCTTCGGGCTCTTCCGGGAGAGCACGGTGTGGAACACCCCGGGCAGGGCCGCGGCACTCTACTCCGTCGGGGACAACGACGAAGTGCACGCCTTCCTCAACTTCGCTCGCCCGGAACCGCCGTTCCACGCGTTCCGGAACCCGGAAGCCCAACGGGACCTGGTCGCCTCGGTCTTCGCCGACGCGGGATGGGAGGTCCCGGGCATGGTCGCCGCAATGCGCGACGCGGACGACCTGTTCTTCGACGTGGTCAGCCAGATCCGCATACCCCGCTGGTCCAGCGGCAGGGTCGCTCTGGTGGGCGACGCCGCGTACGCGCCCTCGTTTCTCACCGGACAGGGCTCCAGCCTCGCGCTCGTCGGCGCGTACATGCTCGCCGCCTCCCTGGCCGAGCGGGACCACACCGCGGGCTTCGCTGCCTACGAACACAACACCCGTGAGTTCGTGACCCTGAACCAGGACCAGGTCGGCGAGGGCGATGCCGCACTCTTCCCGACCACCGCTCGGGCCCTGGAGCGGCGCAACGAGATGCTGCGCAACCTCAGCGGCGTACCTTCCGCAGAGGGGCGACCAGCCCATTCAGCCCTCGCCCTCCCCGACTTCATGCCCGCTCGAAGTACAGCGGCAAGGCAGGACTCGGCAGTCCGCCTCCACCCCATTTCGTAGTATCCGCCGGATGCCCGGATTCGATCCGAACCGGACAAGGTCTTGTCCGGTTCGGATCGACGACGGCTGTGGCCTTCCCCGCCCGAACACCCAATACGACAAAGCCCGTTGGCAGGCGGAGCCTGCCACAGAACGGTTCGGCAGCACTCCGCCCGCAGTAGTGATCCCCGTCGTGGTGGGCGGGCCGAGACAGACGTAGGGCGCCTCGCCATGGACGGAGAGACAGCCGACGAGCAGTTGCAGGGCGGTGCCCCTGACCGCAGGGTGCTCGCCGGCCGGATCGAGGGTGGGGACCAGCAGCCCGCCAGCGTTGTCGTCGTTCCAGGTCAACGTCCGTCCGACGCTTTCACTGTCCTGAAGAACGATGTGGGCTCGGGCACGCGCAGGCGTGGCCGGGCGGCAGGCGTCTGATGGCCGTCGTGGCTGGTCACCGAGGCGTCCTCGTGGACTCTGAGGACCCGCTCGGGCCCGCGCAACCAGCCCTCGCCGTCGCCGGTAGCAAAGGGTGGGGGCTGTTTTGCGGGATGACAGGCGGCAGATCCAGACGGCAGTCCTGGGCGGCGCGGAGTCGGACAAGCCGCTGATGCTGCCGATGGAGGCGATGACCTGCACACGAAGCCTGCCCATACACGTAGATCGGTTGGCCCACCACTCAAGCGTCGCGGTGGCCTCGTAGCTGTCCATAGTTCAATTATCGCGAGTGAGCAGGCAGCCGTGTCGGCGATGCAGAATCCGAGGTCACAAGATCGTGTTACGAGCTCTTAACACCGTGTCCTACGTGATGGTCGTTCGTTGGACTGTTCATGGGGCGGGATACGTGGAGTTGGATTGTTCCGGACGGGCTGTGGGAGATCGCGAAGCCGCTGATCCCGCCGTCGAAGGTGCGGCCGCAGGGCGGCGGGACGCAGGACACGCCTGATGAGACCCTGTTCGCGGCAATCGTCTACGTGCTGGTGAGCGGATGCGCCTGGCGGGCTCTGCCGTCCTGTTTCGGGGTCTCGAACGACTCCTCCGACTCACCGCATAGGACACCGTCTAAGCGGTTCCGAGCAGCGTGTGGCCACCCTGGCCGCGCAGGGTCCGACCAATTGGGAGATCTCGGCCCGGCCGTTCCTGGCGGTGAGCACAGTCGAGCAGCATCTGACGCGGGTCTACCGCAAGCTCCGGATCACGTCCCGGGGCGATCCCCCGCTGGACCTGGAACTCGCCGACGGTGCCCGGTCCGCGCCCGAGGACAGCGCCCGGGGCGAACGCTCCCGTTGCGTCCCTCAGTCCTCCCCGCCGGGGCGGAAGTTGAGGACGAAGCGGGCGCGTTCGCCGTTGATGCGGCGCCGTACGAACAGCACGGGCTCTCCGTCCGGAGTGCAGCTCACGCCCTCGCGGACGAGGAGCGGGGTGCCCGCCGGGACGCCGAGCAGATCGGCGTCACCGATGTCCGCTCCGATGGCGCTGAAGGCCCGCCAGTCGTATTCCAGGACGATGCCGGCGCTCCGCGCCAGGACCTGGACCACGTTGTCCACCCGCCCCGGGGCGGACACCCAGTACGACGGCTTCCCTCTCGGCCGCTGACGGTAGAAACACGCCGCAAAGCCCGACAAGGACGTCTGGCCCCCACCACCAGCCAGGCCCTCACCGCCATCGACGCCTGATGGAACCCGCGCTGGCCCCACACCTGGCAATGCACCTACCACCACGCGCGCAAGCAGCACGACGCCGGCCGCGACCACTCCCCCACCATCCAGCGGTGGGCCATGTAGGCCGATGTTGCAGCCATAGACAGGGTGTGATTGTGCAGACCACAGGCGAAGCCCAGCACCGCACGCTCAGCCAGTCACAGACGGCGTGATGTCGCCCTATCCGCCGTACTCCCAGGCGTCCTCGGCGGCCGGTCCTTCCGCTTGGATCTTTAGCAGCCGGGAGGCAATGGCACCTTCGTTGCGGCCGAATTCTTGCGAAAGATCGGACAGAGAAGCACCTTGCGCGCAACGCTCGGCGAGGCGCTGTTCGTCTTCGGGATCCCAGGGTTTGTACGCATTGGGGTGCAGTCGCCGCTTCTCTTCCACGGAGTACGCCTTGGGTTCTTCTGCCTCAACCGGGACGCGTGGATCGGGCACCAGATCCCTGGGGAAGGGTCCGAGCCCGAGGCCATGCAGCTTCCAGCGGATGGATTTTTCGCTGCGCCCGAGTTCCTCAGCCAGTTGCTCTGGGCTCTTGCCTGATCGGTAGTGCTCTTTGAGGTGGGCGATTGCTTCAGGAGCCCATCCCTGGCCATGGCGGGTGGCTTTGACTGGGGCCGGAATGGCTACAGACGGCGTCGTCTGTTCAGCGGAGGTAAGTGGAGCAGCGGCGATTAGACGGCCGACCTCGGCGAGGTCGCGTGTGTCCACCTCTCCGGTGAGCTCTCCGCGGATGACTCCGTCAGGAGTGCAGACGACGACGGTGAGCTCGATACGGCCCTCAGCCAGGAGGTCGGCGTGCACGCTGTAGCGGCGGTGCGAGCTGCCGATCTCAAGCCTTACCGTCGCCGCATCCCGCGATGCAGAAGGGGTCGTGAGCACGCGCTGGTAGGCCGGAGACAGTAATTCGTGGACATGCCAGGTAGCCACGAAGGAGCCACCGCCGTCGAGCCGGTAGCTCGTCTGACTCGCTTCCACATCGCATGCCGCGTAGAGAACCTCGACCTGCTGGCCATCAAACATGCCCCGGTCTTGGCCTGGCGCGGTGGGCGGGAGAGTCAGCACCCCGCGCCCTGGCCGGAGGTCGTGGATGACGGCATCAGGATCCCCGTACCAGAGCCCCTGGGCATCACGGAAAGCGTAGATCAGCACGACGAGAGCCCCTTCATCAGCATGAGACGTCAGTAAATGATGTCTTGGCCAGCCGCCGCGCGGCACGCAGTTCTCCAACCTGCGGCCTCATCGCCCTCTCCATCCAGACAGATGACTCCCCGGCCAAGTCGCAGCAGTGCCTCCTCGCCACATCGGCCTCCGTCCCGGATAGGGCCTGCACCAGGTCGTCAAGTACGCCACGACTACGGGCAGCACACCTCCTACTTCGTCATCTACGACATCACCGACAAGCTCCACAAGCTGCCGCCCGACGGCTCCCCCGGCGCCTGGCCCCCGTACAGCGAAATCTCCGGCGCATTCCGCCGTGCTGATGGTTCGGGCGGCACGGCGGAGTGGGGCTCAGACGTACGGTGCGATCAGGTTGACCACCCTGGTCTTGTTGGCAGGCCCGATCCAGGTGTCGACGATCTTCCCGCCCTTGAAAACGTGCAGGGTGGGAATGGCGGTGATGCTGTACTTCCGCGGCGTCTCGGGGCCCTCGTCGATGTCTAGCCGGCAGATGACGATGCGGTCCGCGTACTCCTTCGCCACGTCCGCCAGAACCGGGTCCAATGCCCGGCACACGTCACTCCACTCGGCCCGGAAGGCAGCGAGCACCGGTCCGTTCGCTCCGACCACCTTCACCTCGAAGTCCGCGTCGGTCACGTCAATGACAATTCCTGCCATGAGAAAACCCTTCAAGTCGCCCAATAGGAGGGAAACCCTCTACACGCGCAACATGCCCAATGATCCGCTCACCCATGGGGTACAGCCGTTGACCGGCCTGATTCCGGCTCATCCGTGACCGACGCCCCCCTCTTGCGACGGCACCTGACCTGAGCACGGCCTCGAAGCCACCCCGAAGTCTGCCCCAGGACCAGCATCACCTCGGCCTCACCCCGTAGCCCACGGAGGGTGCCGGGACGGGAGCGGCTTCACCCAGCCGCCGGCCCGGACGACCGGCACCAGCATGACGAAGACCCTGGGGCGGGTGAACGGGGCCTCCGCGTTCCGGCCCCGGTGCTGGCCTCCGGAACAGGGGTCAGGACTCCCGCACCTGTTCGACGTCCGCAGGGGTCAGGTCGGTGCGGACGCGGTGCATCGGGACGGGGTGGCGCCATCGGCCCGAAGGATCGACGGAAGTGTCCGCCACCACCTCCACCTTGACATCCGGCCGCACCAGCACGACATCGAGCAGCTCCGCACTGCCCCACCTCTCCAAGAACGTCCGCTCCTCCCGCAGATTGCGCGGGAGGAGTACGCCTTGTCGGCCAGGACCAGGCCCGGTCTGGAGCATGGCCGTCCAGAAGGGCGGGGAACACCCAGGCGGGCCATGACGTCCGTGAAGGTGGCCACGCCGTCGGCCTGTCCGGCGGTGAGGACGAACGCCAGCGGCCTGCACCGGCCTACTGCCGCGACGTGGATCTTCGTGGTCAGTCCGCCGCGGGACCGTCCGATGGCGTGATCGCCCGGCTCACCGGCCGGGGCCCCTTTGGACGCCGGCGGAGGAGGCCAGGCATGCGGGCCCGGACCGGATCCACCGGTTGCTGAACCGAATCGAGCGGGACGCCTATGAGGTCCTGCACGGTGTGCGGGGCTACGTGGTGGAGCGCCTCGGCGAACCGGAGGCGGTGAGGGTCCGGCGGACGGTGGCCGGCCGGTCGGTGATGCGGCGGCTGTCGAGGGAGGACGCGTCGGTGCCGGAGACGGTGGCCGCGTGGCCGCGGGGGTTCGCCGAGGTGGAGCGGGCGGCGCGGGTATTGGAAACGATCTTGGGCGGAGTTCGTGCGGACTTGGTGAGACCGTGCCTTCGGATGCAACCAGTGCGTCTTGAAGGATCATCCTTCTTCCCAGTTCGCTCTTAGATTTTTTTGATGGGGAAGAAGGAAGTTCATGCGCACTCGTGCCTGTACCCGCATAGCCGCTGCCGGCGCACTCGTTGCACTGTCCGCGCTCGCACTCACCGGCTGCAACAGCGACGACGAGGCTGACGCCGCCACCGGTTCGTCGGCCTCGACCGCGGCTTCGCCCGGGGCGTCGTCCGGGAGCAGCTCGAACGGTGGCAGCAGCTCGTCCGGGAGCGGCTCGAACGGTGGTGGCAGCTCGTCCGGTGGCGGCGTCACAGCGGCCTGCACCACCCAGAACACCTCGGCGCAGTTCCGCCAGAGCGCGAACCACGCCAGCGAGTCGCAGGCGGCCGCCGGTTCGCTCAGGATCACCAACTCCTCCGGCGCCGCCTGCACCATCGTCGGTCCCACGGTCGTGACCGTCACCGACGAGGCGAAGGGCAGCGGGCCGGTCTCCGCGGACAACTCCGAGGAAGGCTCGGATGCGGTCGACATCCCGGCCGGCGGCACGGCGACGGCCAACGTGATGTACAACGACGTGAACACCGAGGGCACCGCGCGCCTCTCCTGCAGGACGGAATCATCCACGGTCAACGTCGCGCTGCCGAAGGACGCGGGCACCACGGTGAACGTGATGAAGGCGGACGGCTCGCCGGGCGGTGTCTTCAGCCTCTGCGCCGACTCCTTCAAGCTCGGCGCCTTCTCGGTCGGCTAGGAGCACTCTTTCGGATCCCTTGATGGCGGTGCGTTCTCAGGGCCTGCTAAGTCCGAAGGAACTGCTGCCTGCGACGATGCGTTGGTGAGCTATGACCTTGCGATGTGGGACGGCGACCGTCCACTCGACGACGGCCAAGCGGGCTCGACGTACAACGAGCTCTACGAGCGCTCCCTGGAGTCGGACGATGTTGCCGTAGCTCCGGTGCCGCGCATCGTGGCGTTCGTGGAAGCCCTCGTCGCGCGATACCCGGACAACGACTGCAGTGTTGTATGGGCGTCACCGCCGGTCATCGAGGAGGCATCGGGGCCGATGGTGTACCTCCTCGTGTCCTATGACAAGGCCGAGGAAGTGTCCGAGTACGCCGCTGCACTGGCTCGCGAGCACGTACTCGTCTGCTTCGGCCCGCAGGAGGAATGCCTCCGGCCGTGAGCTGCCTGTTCTCTGAGCCGGCAGACCTGAGGAAGATGCCCGCGACGAGGAGGCCGACGCGGTATACCGTAACGGTCTTCTCGTACCGGGTGGCCAAGCCGCGCCATTGCTTGAGGCGATTGGTTGGGTGAGCGCTGTCCCGCAAATGCTGGCGGGGCAGCGCTTGGGTGAGAGCGGGATGTTCGCGAGACTCCGACGCGGCAGCTGTGGCAGCCTGCTGGCATGCCCTGGGAGCTGCGAGAATATGCAGCCGTCACTACGCCGTCCTGTTCCACTACGCCTTGCCCGACGATGCCTGGGCCGTGGAACTGAGCGAGGCTCGGCCTGCGCCGGCCAATTCCGATGCCGCGGTGACTCACTTTCCCGTTTCTGCTTGCCTGGTAGCGCTTGTCCCAGACGACGTGGTGACGCTGATGGCGTGCGGGGTCGGGGCGGTCCTCGCTCACGTCTACCCGGCCGTGGGGGAACCGCTGGGCGTGGCCCTGGGCATCCTGACGGCGCTGGGCACGGTGGCCGCGCTGATCACCTCTATGTGCTGCCGGTGACCCCGGTGCGGCCCTCCCGCCTCGGGGGGCAGGGAGGGCCGCGCCCCGCCACCGTATCGCCGTTGGGCAACGGCGTGCCCAACCCGTTGCCCAACCCGTTGCCCAACCCGTTGCCCAACCCGTTGCCCAACCCGTTGCCCAACAGGTTGCGCAACGGGTTGCCAAGGGCCGTTGGTCGGCGATCGCTGCAGCGCTCAGCTCGTCGCCACCCGCGGCCTCGATGCGGCGGCCCCCACCGCATCCTGACCGGCCCGGCCGTAACCGCTCAGCCGGAGGACCGGGGCCCCGCTGCCCGGTGAAACCGGTTGGCGATCGCCAGCCCCAGCCGCTCCTCCGCCGGCAGGGATGGCCCGGGCGGGGGCTCCGACAGCACTGCTGTGGGGAGGGGGGTTGACGGTTCTTGTGGGCCACCGCCGCATTTCAGAGGGACATCCGCGCTGTTCCGCCGGCGGTGAACCCCGGCCCGACCGGGCTCGACGACCACCAAAGTCCAGTCTCATGACCACGATTACAACGCGCACGGTCGAGTACCAGGCCGACGGTCTGACGATGATCGGGCACCTCGCACTCCCGGCCGGTGTCTACCGCCGGCCCGCGGTGCTGCTCGGGCCAGAGGGCATGGGCCTCAGCGACGTCGAGCGCCGCCGGGCCGATGCTCTCGCCGAGCTGGGATACGTGGCGCTGGCCTTCGACCTTCACGGCGGGCGCTATTTGGGTGACCCCGAGGAGATGCTGGCCCGTTGCATGCCGCTGCTCGCCGACCCCGACCGGATGCGGGGCATCGGCCACGCGGCGCTCGACGTGCTGCGCACCGAACCGCGGACCGACCCCGACCGGATAGCCGCCGTCGGCTACGGCACCGGGGGCGCCGTCGGGCTGGAACTCGGGCGCGACGGCGTCAACCTGCGCGCGATCGGGACAGTCAACGCGCTCACCACGGGCCGACCGGGCGAGGCAGCACGCATCCGTTGCCCGGTCTGGGCCGGGGTCGGGTCGCAAGACCCGATCATGCCGCCCGCCCAACGGGACGCGTTCACCGCAGAGATGCAGGCCGCGGGCGTCGACTGGCACCTCGTGGTCCACGGAGGAGCCCTTCACGCCTTCCACCACCCACCGGTCGACCACCCCACGGTCCCCGGCGTCGCCTACCACCCACGACACGCACAGCGAGCCTGGCACGACATCATCGACCTGCTCGCCGAGTGCCTGCCCGCGACCGAGGACCTGGTCAGTCCAAGCTCGGCCACCCGCTGACCAGCGCTCACCGGTTACTACGGCATATTTCTGGCGTTCCGGCCCCGCCCCTTCCTTCAACGCCGCAGGACGCCGACAACGCGCTCTCTGCCCAAGATCGGTGCCTCCACGCAACCTTCGGGGTGACGAGGGGGTGCCGGCCCACTTGGCGGAGCTCGGGAACGTCGCAGGCCCGCAAATGAGTCGCCGCCGTGATCAGTTCAACGACGGACGGCATCCTCGGTTCCACCGACGGGCCGGACATTGGTGTTTCATAGGTGGTCATCAGAGGAACAGTCGGCCCGACACGCGGTCTTCCGGTCCGGGCCTTCACTGCTCCTGGATTCCGATCTCTGACGCTGCGGGATTGACGGTTCTACAAGCGTGTCCTACCTGTTCGCCAAGAACTCGTCGAACGTACGCGGCGCATGCCCGGTCAGCTCCCGCACCGCCGTCGTCACCTCTGACATCGCACCGGCTGCCATCTCTGCGTAGAGCAGAAGAAGGTCTTCCACGAACCATCCGGGCAACCCTTGTGCCTGGAGACCCTCAGCTGCCTCCTGAGGTGTCAGATCGCGGAAGGGAACGGTGAGCTTGGCGGCGATCTCCTCATGCGTCAGTGCCTCCGGCCCGGTGAGCGCATAGGCTTCGCCGCCTCCGGGCGGGCCTGTCAGCAACGCCGCAGCACAGGCGGCGATGTCGTAGGCGTCGATGTACGCCACACGTCCCGCACCGTACGGTCCTTCCAGGGCGCCGCTGTGGGTGAAGCCGCCCTCGCCCGTGAAGAAATTCTGCATGTAGCCGGTGGGCTGGAGTGACGCCCACCGCAGCCCGGACGCCTTGAGGTACTGCTCGATCTCCCAATGCGCGCGTACAGACAGTTTCGCTTCCGGTCCGGGTTGCCACGCCGATATCTTCACCACCCACGAGACTCCGGCAGCCCGCGCCGTGTCGATGACGCCGGTCTGCTGCCGGATCATCGGCTGTTGTCCAACCACGGGAAGCGCGCCGCCGCTGTTGAGCAGAAGACGGTCAACGCCCTTCAGGGCGGCCCCCATCGACACCGGATCGTCGAAGTCTCCGACGGTGAACTCGCAGTCCAGCTCCTTGCCCTTGTCCGCGTCCCGCACCAGTGCCCGAAAGGGCACGTCCGCCTCCGCCAGCGCCCGTACCAGGTACCGGCCGATGGTGCCGGTCGCACCCGTCACAAGAATCATCCTGTCCCCACCGTCCGAGAAGGCGTCAAGAGTCCTCATCAACATTACCGGAGGGTCCATCCGCTTACTGATCTGGTCCACCACCAGCCGAACCTCGCCAACTCGGTGTTGTTGGGTTCCGGCAAGGTGCGGCGCTCGAATTCTTCATCGATGTGGCTTTATCGAGCAGTAGTGGGTTCTGGCACAGATCTTGGGGAGCCGTCGCGGAGGGTTACTTCGGTGTTCGATTGTGAGAAGACTGGCTCATGTGAGACGG
Organism: Streptomyces sp. NPDC048295; assembly: GCF_040652135.1. NCBI lineage: Bacteria > Bacillati > Actinomycetota > Actinomycetes > Kitasatosporales > Streptomycetaceae > Streptomyces > Streptomyces sp. NPDC048295. The sequence continues at coordinate 176,236 of NZ_JBEZLL010000013.1, read as the reverse complement.
CGTACGCCTTGCCTTCTGGCAACCGAAAGTGACGCTTCGTCAAGCCCTTGGCCGTCGCTTTCGTGGTTGGTTGTGGACGGCGATGGTGCTGGTCATGCGGACCAACGCACCGTTTTGGGACTCGCTTGTGTTCGACGGGATCGACGATGTGGATGTCGAGGCGGTTTCAGCCGCATTCGACACGGTCGAGGTAATGGCGAGAGGTCGCGCGGCCGGGGCTGCATGCCCGAACTGCGGCCGCTTCTCGGACCGGGTGCACGACCGCTATCAGCGCAGGTTGAAGGACCTTCCGCTCGTTGATCAGGGCTTTGTGATCCGGCTGACGGTCCGGCGCTTCATATGCGGGTCGGCGGACTGCCAGCGCCGAACGTTTGCCGAGCGCTTCTCGCGGCTGGCCGCCCCGCACGCACGGTTCACGACTCGAATCAACCGAGCCCTGGAGCGAGTGGGGCTCGCCCTGGCCGGGCGGGCCGGCGCTCGGCTGGCTGCCCAGCTGGGCTTCGGCGCGGGACGGATGACCTTGCTACGCAGGGTCATGGCACTGCCCGATCCACGGTTCAGTACTCCGCGTGTGTTGGGCGTGGACGACTTCGCGATCCGTCGCGGTCAGACCTACGCCACGGTCTTGACCAGCGTCGAAGACCATCGCGTGGTCGATGTGATCCCTACGCGTGAAGCCGGGCCGCTGGCCGCGTGGCTGATCCGCCACCCCGGCGTGGAGATCATCTGCCGGGACCGGGCGGGCGCCTACGCCGAGGGGGCCCGGCGCGGCGCCCCCGACGCTCTGCAGGTCGCAGACCGGTTCCATCCGTGGCAGGGCCTCGGCCGAGCCGTGGAGACCTGCGTCGCCGCCCACCGCGACTGCCTACGCAATCCGTCACCCAGCGGCATGTTGCCAGAGACCAGCCGACTGGCTTCCGGTCGGCCGCAGGACGACTCGGAGCCCGTCGGCCGGCGGGCCGAGCGAAAGAAAGCCGCACATGCACTGGTCCACGACATGCTTGCCCAAGGCCACTCACGCCGGGCGATCGCCCGGCACCTGGGCTGGGGCCTCAACACCGTGCTCCGGTACGCGACCGCCGCACGCTGGCAGGACACCATCCGCGAGAACCAACCCCGACCCAGCAGACTGGCCCCCTACAAGCCCTACCTGGAACGACGATTCGCCGCAGGATGCACAAGCGTTACCCACCTCCACCGCGAACTCCTCGCCGACAACGCGCCCGTCACCTACGCCATGGTCCGCGCCCACATCGCCACCCTGCGCACGGCTCCGGCCGGGGTGCCGCCACGGCCGCCGACGGTACGGCAGGTGACCGGCTGACTCACCCGCCACCCCACCGCCCTGACCGAGGAGGAGCCCGCCGGCCTGAAAGACGTTCTAGCCCGCTGACCTACACCGCGCTGCGGACGGTGCTGAACCGGATCAACGCGCGGATCGGTGCGAATGTCTGCCTGCACGACCTGCGGCACACCCTGTGTCGACGGCTGTTCGACGACCCCGGATTGAACCTGATCGACGCCCAGCAGGTCATGCGACACCGGCGGATCACCACCACCAGCGACTACCTGCGCCCGCGGACGGACGAGGTGATCGCAAAGGTGCACGAGCACTACACCCGGCCCAAGCCGTCACCGCGCCCGCTCACGGGCTGGGCCTACGACCCGAACGACCTCGCCGACGTGCTCGGAGGTGCATGATGGCCGCCCGCCACGGACGGACCGTCCGCACCCCGGCAAGCGTCCGCGGCCCCGCGGCCCTGATCGGTCCCCGACCGCCGGAGCGGCCCGCAGGGGAGCTGATTCCCGGGCGACAGCGGCAACGAGCGGAACGTCGATCACCATCTGGAAGTCCACCTGTGCCGTTCCGAGAACGGCGATGTCGAGCTCGCAAGCCTGGAGCGCGGCCTGCATCCGCTCCGTGGTGTCTTCGGTGAGGGCCACTTCCGCTGAGGGACAGGAGTCGTGGAAGTCGGCGAGCAGAGCGGCGATGTCGAAAGCGTGGCCGATGGCGCCCGAGACCATCCCGAGCGTGACCCGGCCGCGCAGCAGCCCCGTGTACGAATCGACGGTCTGCCGCACCGAGTCAGCCGCGGCCAGCGCGGCGCGGGCGTAGGGCAGGACCGCCCGACCCACCTCTGTCGGCGTCACCGACCGGCCGGAGCGGTCAAGCAGGGGCTGCCGCAACTCCTTCTCCAACTGGCGGATCTGGGCGCTGAGGCCGGGCCGAGCCAGATGCAGCCGGGCGGCGGCGCGAATGAAACCGCTCTCCTCGACGACACGGACGAAGTACCGCAGCTGGCGCAGTTCCATAACCGATGATTCTAGATGCCATCAGAACTATCTACTGGCTTTATCGGTCTGTCGGCAGCAGGCTTGATCACATGGAGGACGCGACAACCCACAGAGGAAACAGCGGAGATGTCAGAGCAGCCATCTCGGCGGAACGCCGAGAACTGGCCCACCATCCCTGGACACCACCGGTCGGCAGGCTCACCGCGGCGCTCGGCCACAACGTGGTGCACGGGCTGGACATCCCCGTCGCCCTCGGCCTCGACCGGCGCGTCCCGAAACCCGGCTGCGCATCCTGCTGGTCGACATCCGGCCCCGCAGCCTGAAATTCTTCGGGGCCGACCTCAACGACGTGCGATTGTGCGCCGAGGACCTCGACTGGTCGTACGGCTCCGGCTCGCCAGTGTCCGGCACTGCCCAGGACCTCCTGCTGCTGGCCTACGGCCGCAGACTTCCCGACGGACAGCTCCGAGGAGAAGCGAGTAGCCGTTTCACCCCAACCACCGCGGAGGCATGAACCGGATGCGCACGCGACTCTTCCTCGGCCTGGCCCTGCTCTCCACCGGTCTCCTTGCTGGCGCCTTCGGTTACGGCGCCGCCAATCTCGTCCCGACCTTCAACTCCGTGCCGCTCGACATGAGACTCGACTTCCACACCGAGCTGATGAAGAGAAACGGGATCACCATGCAGGCGGCGATGGCGGTCTCGGCTCTCAGCGCTCTCGGACTGGCCGTCCTGACACGCGGGCGGCCCCGAATCCTCGCAGCCACAGCTGGGCTCCTGACCGTCGCCTCCTTCCTGATCACGCGGTTCGGGAACGTCCCGATCAACGGCCGCATCAAGCAGTGGGCCGCCACCGGGCCCCCGGCCGATCACACGAAGGTCCTGCACCGCTGGGTACTGTTCAACGATGCCCGTACGTGCACGGCCGTCGCTGCGTTCGCCATCCTCATCTGCGTTGCCTTGCGCCGGGCGGACCGGCGAGCAGCGGAGCACCGCTGAACACACCCAGGACTCTTCGGGCGGTCTCCCCCCACCCGCCAGATGCTCGAACCGGCTGCCGGTGAACGCCACCGCGCCGGGCAGCAGAGCGATCCCGAAGTAACAGCGCAGATCACCCATAGCGCGTTCTGTACTCAGCAGCACGCGCAACCGCTGCCCCAACGGCGACAACGACGTTCCAGTGGAAAAGACCACACGCACCCATCCTTCACGAGGCGAGCAGTGGCCTGAATCTCCGGCCGGAGGAGCGCGGGGGCTCCACACCTGGTGCGGGGTGTGGAGCCCCCAGCTCACTCAGCGGAAGGGACCGTCGGTCGCGAAGGCGTGGGCTGCAAAGCGCTTGCCCATTCGACGGTATGCGGCGGCGGTGGGGTGAAGGCCGTCGGCCAGGTCATCTGCCTCGTCCGGGCCGAGCAGCTCGCGTCCGTCGAGATAGTGGAGGTGAGGGTCGGACGCCTGTCGTGCCGCAGCGATCCGGGCCAGCTTGGCACGGACCACCGCCAGCGACAATGCCCCGCCGGCCACATCGGCCGGGTCGCCAAGGGCGCTGATCCTCCCGTCCGGTCCGGTCGCGGTCGGCCCGGGGGCCTCCTCCAGGGCCGGACAGCTCACCGGAGAGATCAACAGCAGCGGGGTGTCAGGGTGTCCGTCCCGGATCGTGTCCAGGAATCCGTGTACCGCCGGGCCGAACGTCCGCAGTCGGAAGGCGGACAGGCTCACGATGTTGATGCCTACCTTGAGGCTGATCAGATCGGCGGGCGTATCGCGGATCGTCCGGGTGACATAGGGATCCAGCAGCGCGTTGCCCGCCTGGCTGAGGTTGATCACCTCCACCCCTCCGAGCACAGCTGCCACCACCGGCCAGGTCCCGGTCGGGCCGTCAGCCTCGATGCAGTGGCTGATGGAACTGCCGTGGTGCACCCAGCGGCGCCGCCCGTCCGGCAGCGGTGCCAGTACGTCACCGTCAGCGCGCAGTGCCACCAACTCCGTTGGAGTCTGCTGTGGTAGCCACAACTCGACGCTCTTCATGCCGGCTGGCAGTCCGGCGAACCGTACGGTCCCTGGCTCGCCCGGGATGAGTCGCTGTACGGCCCCGGGGCCCGCCATCCGCAGTACGTTGCCCAGCGGTGCCTGGTGACGCCCGGCCAAGGCGCCGTCCACCAACAGCTCCAGCATCCCGGTCGGGCGAGGGTGGAGGTCGGAGTCGAGCTGGCCGGTAGAGGTGAGTACCTCGAACTCCAATGCGCGCGCATCGGTGCGGAACACCAGCCGCACCCCCGAAGGCATCACGGTCACCCCGTAGACCGACGGGTCCTGGTACTGCTCCTTGGTCCACGCGGGCAACCGGCGCGGCATCACCCCTACCGGTGTGGTCTCCAGGTCCAGCGCACCCCGTAACTCCACCGGCCCACCCACCAGCGGAACCGCCCGCAGCGCCACCGTCACCGCTCCTGTCCCAGGTCAACGTGCCACGGAGATGACATCAACCCCGCGCCTTCGTGGCTCATCGACGCCCGCCGAACTCCCAGTCGTGGACCTCGATGTCCGCGTACCGGTCCGGATTCAGGACGGCTCGTGCCGTGTCCGGATCCGGGGCCCTGAGCAGCACCGCCGTACCCAGCCAGGTGTCGCCGTCGTCGGACAGCAGCGGTCCGTACGCGACCAGCTCGTCCCGGTCGAGCGGCAGGGCAAGGTCGGCGGCCAGGCCCTCGCCGAGCCCGAGCACCAGGTACCGGTTGCCATCGGTCCGGCCACCGGGGAAATCCCACATGGTGCGCCCCAGCGCGTTGCGCCACCGGCGCAGCAGAACATCCCGGTACGCGCCGGCCTGGTAGTTGGGCTCGTCAAAGGCGAACGCGCGGGCGGCAGCGGGATCGGGCAGGTCGACGATGTGCACGCTGCCGGTGGGTGTTGCACCATCATCGGCAAAGGTCGGGCCGCGAGCGATCAGCTCCTTTGCGTACCGGTCCATGTAGGCCCAGTGCTCCTCCAGCAACTCCTCGCGTAACGCTAGGGAGCCGGGCCGGTCACGGTGGTAGCAGAAGAACTCCATGACCACAGACCCTTCCTCATCGAGGACATCATCTCAACTGGCTTTTGGCAACGATGACCCCGCGCTCCAAACGTGGCAGCGCCCCGTGTAACGGCGTAGCCATCACACCGCGCGCTTACAACCAAGTGGCATGCCGACACGGCTGCTCTGCAGCCGAGTGACAGAAACAGCGTTCGGCGCCGACATCTCCAGTTCAGGACGGCCCACAGCCGCCCAAAGATCACGCACCGGACCCTGAAAGCGGGCACTCAGCAGTCGTAGCGGTGGGTGTACGGGTGTCGGGGCAGTTGCGACAGACGAAGAAGTACATGCCGCCGAAGTCGCCCAGGGCCATGTCGTGCCCAAACGCGTCGAGGGCGGCGGGATCGGCCTCGGCCGGCCAGGGCGGGCCGCGGCTGGCTAGGGCCCCAGTCATCCAGAGAGAGCCACCGGCCCATGCCCGGTTCAGACCGTATCCTATGTGGCGGTCGCTCGCTGGGCTGTTCATGGGGCGGGATACGTGGAGTTGAATTGTTCCGGACGGGCTGTAGGAGATCGCGAAGCCGCTGATTCCGCCGTCGAAGGTGCGGCCGCAGGGTGGCGGGACGCAGGACACGCCTGATGAGACGCTGTTCGCCGGGATCGTCTACGTGCTGGTGAGCGGATGCGCCTGGCGGGCACTGCCGCCCTGTTTCGGGGTCTCGATGTCGACCGCCCACCGGCGCTTCGTGATCTGGTCCTGAGCCGGTGTCTGGGGCCGGCTGCACGGGGCGGTGCTCGACCGCATCGACGAGCGCGGACTGCTCGACCTGACCTGCGTGGTCCTCGACTCCGCCCACGTACGGGCCAAAGAAGGGGCGAACTCACAGGCCCGGGCCCCGTGGACCGGGGCAAGCCGGGCTCCAGGATGCACGTCCTGTCGGACGCGAACGGACTGCCCCTGGTCGTCGGCGTCTCCGCCGCCAACACCCACGACAGCCAGGGCCTGAAGCCCATGGTGGCCGGTCTCCGATCGAGACACGATCCCCACCGCGGCTGGAACCTCAAACCCCGCAAACTCCACGCCGCCAAGGCCTACGACATCGCCGAACTGCGAAGATGGTTCCGCGGGAAGCGTATCGGCGTGCGTATCACCCGCAAAGGAACCGAATCCAGCGAACGGCTCGGACGCCGAAGGTGGGTCATCGAACGCACCATGTCCTGGCTGTCCGGCTACCGTCGGCTCAACCACCGCTACGAACGCCAACCCCGCAACTACCTGACCTTCCTCGGACTCGCCGCCGCCCTCTGCAGCTACAAACGACTCGTCCGACTCACCACATAGGACACGGTCTCAGTCGCGGTGACGCTGAGCAGGTGTTCCATGCGGGTGCCGCAGCACGTCGCCGCCCTCGCAGCCGAGCTGCCCACGGCTAGCGCCGCGCTGCCAGCACCGACCCCAAGGCCGCCTTCACGCGGACGGCATCGCACTCGAAGACCCCTCCCCAAGGAGGCACCGGACGTCGCGAACACGTACGGCACCTGAAGCACCAGCTCAGCAGCATTCCCCACACGACGGCATTCCGTAAAACGGACGAGGCCCACGGAACCGCCGGTGATCTTGGGCGACCGTGGGCGGCGATCCACGACAACGCCCACATCTTGTGGTGGCGCCGTCGGCCATGAGGCCGACTTGGGTTTGGGTGCTCTGCCATGCGGCGGACGGTCGCTCGGACCTTCTTCAGCGGCCATCGCACGGGTCGCCGTCCGCAGACACCGGCTTGGTGTCGGCCGCCAGGCAGGAGGAGTACACCCGCGGCGGCGTGGGCCGCGGCTTCGGTTCCGACGTGTCGCCCATGACAATGATCGCCCCGACACCGACGAAGGTCAGCCCTGCCATCGCGGCGAGCCAGGTACCGCGGCTCACTGATCGCCCCGGAAGCGGTTACGGAGATCGTCACGGCAGTCGTCCTCGGTGCCGACCTGGACTCGCGAGAAGACCAGCACTCCGTCTCCATTGCCTTCCTGCTTGGCCTTGGCCAGCTGCGTCTCGATGTCCGCGATGCGCTCGGCGCACTCGGCACTGACGGGCTTCTCGAACTGTGGGTCCGGTACAGAGGAGGCGTTCAGTTCGGCGGTGGCGGCGAGGCCAGCCGCGCACAGCACCGCCCACGCGGCAACCCACGCACGGCGGCTCATCCGTATCGGCTCAGGCATCCAAGCATCCTACGAGCGTCACGGCGGGCTGTCGCCGAATCGCGGCTTCCTCGTCGACGAGACCAACGACGGAGCCAGCTGGCATCGCCCACGAGGACGACGGTGTCCGACCGATCGCGCCTCAGCTTTGGCCGGCTGCCATTCAGCCTCGACCGCTCGCCACTCGCCGCTTGCCGAAGTCGGCGCGGTCAGTCTCGTCTTCACGTTCCGTCCGCAGCTCGGGGCGTCTCCGCCCCGCCACGGCCGCCGGCCTCGCCGCGGCTCGGTCACACACCGCATCAGGCGGCGCGAAGCCGGGAGCGGAACCGGACATCAGCGGGGACCGCCTGTGGGGAGTTACTGGCCGTACGCGGGGAAAAGATCTCGGCCGCTGTCAGCGCACCGGCTCAGTCGGCGCCCGGGTCGTATCCGAAGCGCACCAGGAGACGGCGGCGGGCATTGTCACGTTGTTGGACGTATGAGTGTCTGACGGTGCATCGGGGATGGTGGACTTGCGCTCCGGGCCTGTGTTCAGGCCGTAGTGGGTCGGCTGACAGCGCCGGTGGTCCGGTCCCAGATGGCGAAGCGGATGGTCATCTCGGCCCGGTGGTCGGGGGCGGTCATCAGGTGGCGGTGGGGGCGGAAGTGGGGTGAGATGCCGCTGAACGCGGCCAGGAACCGCTGGGCCGCGCCGACGCTGCGGAAGCCCTTCATCGCACGTTCGCGCTGGCGGGTGGGCTGGTGACTGTTCTCGGCCCGGTTGTTCAGGCCCCTGTGGGAGCGGTGTTCGACCGAGGGCATGACCTCGCGGTGGGCCGCGCCGTAGGAGCGGAGCCTGTCCGTGACAATCACTCGCAACACCGTGCTCGTCTTCTTCATCAGCCTGCGGAAGAAGCGCCGGGCGGCGGCCTTGTCCCGGCGGCGCAGTCCGTCGGCATAGGCCTGCCCGAACTTCCGGCACCACCGCCGGACCGTTTCGTAGGAAACAATCACGCCGTGCTGGAGCATCAGCACCTCCACCTCACGGAAGCTGAGCGGGAAGCGGAAATACAGCCACACACAGTGGGAGATCGCCTCGATCGGATACCGGTGCCCCTTGCACGACGGCACGTGCTCCCCACCGACGATCCCCTCCAGCGTGATCAACCCGAGGATCCTCTCACGCATCCGCCAACGCGACAGCGCCCTCTCTGCTTACTTGATCAAGCATCGGACACTCGGCCTCACGAAAGCGCGAGGCTAGACCGTCAGCTCGGGCACCGGGTCCGGTGACGGCGCACGATGAAGAGCATGCCCGCGCCCGTGGTCACCGCTGCGGCAGCCGCTCCCGTGATCGGCAGCGTCGAGGAACCGGTTTCTGCCAGGGTGCCACCGTTCGTCGTGGTCCCGTCGTCGCCGGCCGTCGACGACCCGCCGGGCGAGCCGGCCGAGACCTTGGCCGAGCCGCCCGTCGAGCCAGTCGGCCCCCCACTCGTGACGTCCAGCGTGATGTCGGCCTTGTCGTTGGCCTTGTTGGGGTCGAATGGCCGTGCCTCGGTACTCAGGGCCGCCTGGCCCTTGGCGTTCGCCACCCACTTGTCGATCTTCAGCTCGAAGGTGTAGGTCTCTTGGCTGCCCTCGTTTAGCGACCGCATGCCGCAGACGTACGCCTTGCCCTTGGCCTGGCAGAACTGGCCGCGCGTGACGACGGACGTTCCGGCGGGAGGCGTGATCATGACGCTGACGGACCGTTCCCCCTGTTTGGTCAGGATCCAGGCGGGCCCGGCGTTGATGAACTTCACCTTCATTTTCACCGTGTCACCGACGCTTCCCTCCAGCATGGCACCCGTCACCTGGTAGTCGGCCGTGTTGACGGAGCTGACAGGCACATTGACAATGCGTTCGGTCCCCTCGCTCCCGGCCTTTCCCTCGACCAGTTTCACCGCCGGCGCGGTTCCCGCCACCGGCTGGGTGCCGTTCTCGTCCGCTCCGGGATCGACATCCCAGACATTCACTCGCAGCTCGTCGTTGAGCGCGCGGTCCAGTGCCTCGACACGGAGAGGCCTCTCGGGCGTGTAAACGGTGCCCGGCTCCACCACTTGGTCGAACGCACACACCGCGATCCATCTCTCGGGCATCTCGTCGTAGGACCGGACCTGCTGTGTCCGGCAGTTGGAGGGAACCTCCGCGAAGTCGAGTCCTCGGGTGACGCCGTAGGAGACCCACACCTTCTCGGCCGCCCTCGTGCCCTTGTTCGCCACGGTTGCCGACAGATCGAAGCTGCTCCCAGGTTTCACCCCGTTGACCGGCTCGATGCCTCCAATGACCAACTCAGGTGCGGTTTCATCGCCGAAGGCGGCAGGAGCCGCAGCCAGTGCGATCAGGCCGGCAGCACTGAGTGCGGAAGCAACGGCATGGGAGGCGCGACGGTTGTGCGGGGGAATCGGCATTGGAGAGATCCTCTGCTGGGACGCGGGGAAACGGGCGGTGGCTTCCAGGAGAAAAGTTTCCGGTCACTAGACCCTTGTCGAACTCGAACGGTTGCGCGGCCGGTGCCTCCACCGCCTTGCGATCGCATCCACCGGATGGCGTGAGTCCCGGCCCGATGCCGACACCGACCACCAGCGCGCGTCCGGAAGTGCGCTTCCTCCCTTGCTCGGAGGCGATCGCCAAGGTCACCAGCCTGCTCGTCCCCGGCCACAACCGGCGCGGATCGTCAAGTGCCGGCAAGACGCCAGAGCGAAGTGACCTCAGCGGCACGGGCAACGTGGAGAGGATCCACGGTGTCTCCAGCTCGTGGATGCATAGCGAGGCCCGCGGTCGAAGCCGGCGCGGTCATAGGAGATGCGGCCGAGCGTGCCTATGGATCCGACCGGGTGCCGACCGGCGACGGATGGGCGAGCGAGCCGGGTCACGACCGATTCAACGTCGCCTTCCGTCCGGCGCCCGGACCCAACCGTCTGCGCATCACCTGGGGAGCACTCCAGCGCGGTTACACGGCCAGGTTCCGGGCCGGATTCAAGGCTTGGTTCGTCGTCGGCCCCGGGACCGGGGTCGTGGTGCGGGTGCCCTACATGAGGGGGCGGCCGGGGTGCTGCGGTTCAGCGAGGGCCGCGACCCCGCGGTGCTGGACCAGTTCGTGCGGTTGCGGATCATCGACCCGGAAGGGGCGTACTGGCGGCGTGGGATCGAGGCGGCCGGGCGGTGGCTGCGCGAGACCGGGAACGGTGTGCTGCGGGTGCCGTACACGGCCGTCACACCGGACGACTGGGGCGGGGTCGGTGGGTATCCGCTCAGGCAGTGGATCGCCGAGCAGCGCCGCGCGAATGCGGCCGGGACGCTGGAGTCCGGGCAGGTCGCCGAGCTGGAGCAGCTCGGGAAGGTGTGGTCCGAGCAGGGAGCGGCCTGGCCGGACGGAGAGCCGTCGCCAAGCAGTACGCCGCAACCCACGGCCACCTCCTCCCCCAGTCACCGCGACCTGGGCGGGTCATCCCATCAGGGTGTGGGCGAAGAACGACCGCGCCACGGCCCGTAGGGCTAGTTGCTCTGACAGGGAAGGTTCACCGGGGTGTGGCAGGCGGGCCGCGTTCGCGGAAATTCGTTTCGAGTGTTGCTGCGCTTCCTCTACTGTGGCGCGGTGATGACTGATGTGATCGTTCTCAACGGTGGATCCAGCTCGGGGAAGTCCGGGATCGCCCGGTGTCTGCAGGCAGCCCTGCCGGATCCATGGCTGGCCCTCGGGACGGACACGCTGGTCGACGCGATGCCCGCGTCCATGCAGGCATCGGACGCGGGAATCGAGTTCGCTCCGGACGGACAGGTGATCGTCGGCCCGGAGTTCCGGACGCTGGAGGCGGCATGGATCGAGGGGGTCGCCGCGATGGCCCGTGCGGGTGCCCGGGTCATCGTCGATGAAGTCTTCCTCGGCGGAGCGGACTCGCAGAAGCGATGGCAGAAGGCCTTGGGCGAACTGCGCGTGCTGTGGGTCGGCGTCCGGTGCGACAGTGCGGTTGCCGCAGGCCGTGAGCTCGCACGAGGCGACCGGACCATCGGAATGGCGGCGTCCCAGGCGGACGTGGTCCACCGGGGCGTGGTCTATGACCTGGAGGTGGACACCGCGCATACCGAGGCGATGGAGTGCGCACGGACCATCGCCGCGCATGTCGGCTGATCGACGGTCCGGCTCTCTGCCGCTACGACCGAGGCGCAGGGACGGTCGGGCCGCCGTGGCAAGGGACCGCCCTCCCCAGCGGATGCCCTTCTCGCTGCGGATCCGTGTGCGTTCGCGGCATTGGGCTGCCAGCACGTCGGGGTGGCGGGCATTGGTGTTGCGCCAGCGCAGGTAACTCTGCAGTTCGCGGGTCTGGACGGTGTGGTTGGGGTGAAGCACAACTCGACCTTGTTCTTCTTCGCCCAGCAGCGGATCTTGGCGCCTTTGTGGGCGGAGAGGTTGTCCAGGATCGCGTAGATCGGGGCGCCGTCCGGGCGGGCGGCCCGGATCGACTCCAGGGCTGCGAGGGTGTTGACGTCGCCTTTGCGGCGGCGGTTGATGCCCCACAGGGTGTCGTCACCGACGGAGTGGCAGCCGTGGAAGTAGGTGACGCCGTGGGTACGGTGGTGGGTCGCCGGCAGCCGGTCGGGCCGGCCCTGTTCGGCCCAGCAAGTGCCGCCGGTGGGGCGTATGTCCAGCGGGCCGGACTCGTCGAAGGCGAACGCTCGGTCCGGGAAGTGCTCCAGGACATGCTCGATCCGGTCGGGCTTGGCATCGCGGTCGGGGTCGGTGGACTCCTTCCACGTCTTGGTGCGCTGGAAAGTGATCCCGCGGCGGGCAAGTAGAGTCCGCAGGGCCTCACGGCCGATGCGGATCACCCTGCCGTGGACTTTGTGCAGATAGGCGACGAGTTTGCAGATGGACCAGCGGGTGAAGGGCTGGCCGAGTTCACGGGGGCGGGTGATGGCCGTCTGGACGACGAAGTCCTCGTCGTCAGGACTGAGCAGGCGGGGACGGCCTCCCGCCCATTGAGGGTCCAGGCAGGCCAGGCCGATCTCGTTGGACCGGTGGATCACGTCGCGGACGGTGTCCTCATCGGCCTGGACTAATTGGGCGATCACCGGGACCCGGTTGCCTCCGGCCGAGGCCAGGATCATCACCGCCCGCCGGTAGCGCACCGTGCTGGTGCTGCCCCGACGCACGATCTGTTGAAGCCTCTGCCCTTCTTGGTCGGTCAGTCTGCGGACCTTGACCGGCTCTGCCCACGCCTCCACGCACCAGGTTGGTCGGGCCCGCACAGTGTGCGATGAGAGCTGCACCCACCCAGCGCCAACCCATCCCACCCACCGAGGTGCCGCCGCCCCGAACGTCGCCCAACACCCAAGTCGGAAAGGGTAGAGCCCGCGCGAGCGGGAGTTGGCCGAACTTCCTGTCCAGGAGAGTAGTGACAGCCGCTGCGGAGCACCCCGCAAGCGGGATGACCCGCTGTCGTGTTCGGCGCGGCCGCTGACACCCTCGGGAAGCCGGCTCGAGCGGGAGTGAGCCGGTTCTCGATGGCCTTGACCCGCCGCTTACCGAGCGGGGCCCATACGAAGGGGGTAACTCGTTCGCCGACCGGCGAGTTCGCCCGGCGCACGCGATGCCGAGCCGCGGAGAGGCCACCTCAGCACAAAGCGGCAGGTCAAAGACGTCCTCGTATTGCAACTCTCAGCGGAGCGAACGGTCGATTCTCATGTACCTGCATCAGTAGTTCTCATAGCATGTCTGAAGCAACCTCAGATCGACCCTGCGCCGATGCTAACGTGCGCCATCTCAAATGACATTGGAATGAGAATCACCTACGGCAGGGAAGTAAGAGTCAGCAGGTCGCGGCGATCCTCACCCGCCACGCCCCGATCGCTGCGGTGATGACGGACTTCTACCGCAAGTTCCAACTGGAGAACAGGCAGACCCCGTATTCGATGAAGGAGATCGGCGGGTTGGGCAGTTCGTTCATCGTCGGACAGGCCCGGTCGGCCATCAGACGTCAGCCTCGGACCGGATGCGGCAGGCTATGGCCGCCCTGATCCACTAGTGCCACATCAGGCAACGTTCGCCCTGTCGATGATGTCTTGTAGGCGCTGGTCGTCCGTGCCTACTTGGCGTGTGCCAGGTGGTGCTTGGCAGCGGAGACTACGTGGTGATGGGTCGCACGGGCGCACTCGTGCCAGAACGGTGTGGCGGTCAGGTACGCGCCGAGCACGGAAAGGATGCCCAGGGAGACATCCACGCTGAGGCGACCTTGCTTGGCCCAGTAGACGTCTTGCAGATCGAGGAGCAGAGCGAATTCGTCGGCGATGAGGGCGGTTCCTGCGCCGTAGGCAGCAGCAACGGCCGGGTGGCCGACGGCGCGCTCGTCGCCGCGTACGGCGATGATGCCAATGCCGGCAAGGATGCCGATGCCCAAGTTGTAGTGGTGCAGGTGCTTGCCGCCGGCGGAGATGTTCCCCCAGGGCAGCCATCCGCCGCGAATACCGTGGGTAATGGTCCGCACGCTTCCCCATGTGACCCCGAAGGCGAACCACGTCACGATCAGTGATCTTTTCGTGGGGGTGAGGTGCTGGCTTGCCGATTCGCGCCAGCGTGCGACGAGCGGCGGCCGAGACCGGTTCAGCTCTTGGGACGTATCAGTGACCACGAGGGTGACCTCCCGGATTCGGCGCAACAGGGTCCGCGTTCTGCTGCCTGGCATCGCCGGCCGGAGTGGTTGAATCCGCCGTGACGGGAGAAGTACGAACTGCCTGGGCAACGAAGTTCATGCAGCTGCGGCAGTAGCCGTCACGGTCGCACACGCCGTCTGGTGTCGACGCTGCCTTGTCGCCGAAGAGCCGAGCGCACAGGGCATTGGCATCGAGGAAGACACCATGCCCCGAGAGTCCGTGGCCACTCCGGAGTCATTCTCCGTCGCTACGCCTTCGGCGCACATGTTGTACCTCCGCCACCTTCCACTCGAACGCCATTTGCGCTGTAGCTCAATGAGAACCCACGTCATTCAAGCTGGCGACTCAATCGCCCCGATCAGGTGACTGCCCCACTCATTCACGTTCTGCATAGGCTTTCGCATTGTCGTCGGATGGTGACCGTTTGCCGCATCAGACAACTTTCGCCCCGTTGTGACGTGACGCGGCGTCCGGAGAATGCTCCAGGTGACGCTTCTACGTCAAGCTGTGCAGGGTGGCAGAGCGAGTACGGGTCAGAGAGATCGACGACGACGAAGGGCAGCGGCTGCTGCGGATCGTCCGGCGGGGCACGGGTCGGTGGTGACCTGGCGGCGGGCCCAGATGGTGCTGCTGTCCGCACAGAGCGTGAACGTCGGCAAGATCGCCGAAGTGACGTTCACCAGCGCGGACCGGGTCCGCGACGTGATCCACAACTTCAACGCCGACGGCTTCGACTCCCTGTACCGAAGTACCGGGGAGGCCGGCCGAAGACGTTCACGCTGCCGGAACGCCGGGAGATCAAGAAGATCGCCAAGTCCAGGCCGGCCGAGCACGGCCTCCCTTCTCGACCTGGATCCTGGCCAAGCCGGCCGACTTCCTGGTTGCCGAGGGGGGTGGTCGACGACATCGGCCACAAGGGCCTGCGCATCCTGCTCCGCGAAGAAGGCGTCAGCTTTCAACGCGTGAAGACCAGGAGAACCTCGAAGGACCCGGGCTACACCGCCAAGAAGGCCCGCGTCGAGCACCTCTACGCCATAGCCGACGGCGAGGCCATACCCGAGGAAGGCGAGCCGCAAATCGTCTTCTGCATACGAGTTCGGCCCGATCAACCTGCAGCCTCACCCTGGCCGGCAGTGGGCCGACCGCGGCGGCACGCACAAGGACCCCGACCGCAAGCCCCGCCCCCGACGCCGGGCCACCTACACCCGCCCGCACGGCGTCCGGCGCCTGTTCGCCGCCTACGACCTGGGCAAGGACCAGCTCTACGACCACATCAAGAAGACCAAGAACCGCTCCAAGTAACTGGAGTTCTGCCGCTACCTACGCTCACCGCATCCAGCCGAAGTGTGCATCGCGATCATCTGCGACAACTACTCCCCGCACCTGACCACGAAGCGCCGCCGTCAGGTCGCGGACTGGGCCGAGGCCAACAACGTCGAGATCGCCTGTACCCCGACGAACAGCTCCTGGCTCAACCGCATCGAGGCCCGGTTCACCGCTCTGCGCTACTTCGCCCTTGACGGCACCGACCACCCCAGCCACAAGGCCCAGGGCAGCATGATCCGCCGCTACATCATCTGGCGGAACAAGCGCGCCGCCGACGAGCGCCTGCGCGCGGTGGTCAACAGGGCGAGCGTCGCCTGAGCTGGCCATTGCAAGCAGGGCCAGGTCACCCCTCGATACCCGTCGCGACCGGGCGGACGTACCACTCCGAGCAGAAATCCGCTTCCAGGACCACTTCGTGGCCCACCGGAGCGTGGAAACGCGAGCCCGTAGTCGGCGTGCTCTACTTCTACGGCGAGTTCGACGAGCGGGACGTCGCCGCCGCCGAGCGCGTGTACACAAAACGACGCGCTCTGATCAACAGGGACGGAAACCTGGAAGTCCATCCAGCGGGCCCAGGCTCACCAAGCTCTGTCCTGGGACCTTCCCCCCTGCGGTCCCGACTCCCAGGCGGACGACGAGGCCAACGACCCTGGCCGGAATAGCTGACGTCTACACCTCTCCGAGGCAACTGAGGTACGGCCAGCACCTGGCAACAAGCCGGACCTCAATCGTGCTGCCGGTCCATGTGCGCTGTGGGTTTGCGGGCCGGGGTTGGGGCGCCACAGCCGAAGAGGGTCGGGCAGGGCCCTCCCCCGCGGCAGGTCAGGCCGGACGGGGGCATCCGGCGCTCCGGCACGGTTCACCGGGCCGAGTTCCCAGACGCCGGCGTCGTCAGGGCCAGGGCCTCGGACGCTGAGTCACCGCGCAGAGGGACGGGTGGGAGCAGCTGGTGGCCGCGCAGCGATGACTACTGGTCTCAGCCAGCTGTCAAGGCCCCTGCTCATACACCACCCGGCACCGAAACTAACTGCCTCCGGTGTTACGGCCCGGCGGCTTCCACCTCTCCACTCCACTCACTTACAGTGATCAAGCACTGACGAGACGTAATGAAGGGGATGTTGTGTTCCGTACCATGAAGCAGCGCTTGGCAGCCTGTGCCACCGCAGTGGCCCTCGCCGCCGTCACCGCCTCGCTCTCCGCCCCGGCCACCGCCGTCGGTGCCAAGGCCGCCACTGACCTCACCTACGGCAGCAACATCCTGCTGCAGAACCAGTACGGCGGTAACGGCGGCTACCTCGACACCAACGGCATCTCCGGCCAGCCCGGCGCCACGTACAACGTCAACACCAACCAGACCCCGAACAGCCGGGGCCCGGCGACATCCGAATGGAAGGTCGTCTCCGCCACCGGCAAGGCAACCGGTACCCGCGTCACCAGCGGCGACGTCGTCTACCTCATCAACCAGTACGGCAGCGGCACCTACCTCGACACCAACGGCGTCTCCGCCAAGAGCGGCGCCAAGTACATGGTGTCGGCCACCGCCACCAAGGACCGCGGCCCGGGCACCGGAAAGTGGCACATCTTCGGCGAGACGTCCTCTCCCACGGACGGCTACATCCGGACCGATGACATCGTGCACCTGCTCAACGACTACGGGTCCGCCAACGGCGGGTTCCTCGACACCAACGGTGGCGCCAACCAGTCCGGTGCCAAGTACGACGTCGTCACAAGCCACTACACCGACCGTGGCACCGGCACCGGCTCCTGGAAGGTCCTGCCCGCCACCTGACCGGCCCCACACCCCGCCCGTGCGTGAACGTTGCGCACGGGCGGGGTACGACTCAGAGAGCGACTCCTCGGCAACGACCACCCCGATACTCGTTCTGCTCGTGATGTGCTGTCCCGGCGGCGGTCGGCGGGGCTTGGGGAGTCTCCCTTGCAGACGGGCCTGTTCACGGAGGCTGGTGAGGCGATGCGGGAGAAATGGCCCCCTACCACCGGCGCGTGACCAGACGGTCCGCCGTCCGGCCTTCCAGCTGTTCCGGCGATACCGCCCTGCTGGCGGGCGTGGCTACTTGTACCCGTAGCGGACGCCTCCGGGGTGGCTGCAGGTGCCTCGGAACGTCTTCGAGGAGCTGTAGGTCCCGTCCTTGCACTGCGCGGCGACGCCTGCCGGGTGCGCGCTGTCGGCCCTGCACACGCCGATGGTGTGGGGCGCGCACGCGGCCGTCCGCGCTGGGCATCAAGGCCGCTGAGGCTCCGTCTTCCGCCCCGGCAGCCGTTCGTGCGACGAAAGGAGGCCCGAGCAAGGCGCGGCAGGCGTTCCAGCGGGGCCTTTTGGCCCTCGCGCAGTGGGTGGAGCGGGAAGGCGCGGCCCGGTCGGTGCCGCGCGCCCACGGTGAGCCGATCGCGGTCGACGGCGAGGCGGAGCCGGGGGGTCGTGAAGCTGGGTGTGTGGGTCTCGAACACCAAGTCGGGGCGCGACAAGCTCACGGCGGAGCAGCTGGACGCGCTGCGGGAGCTGGGCGTGGAGTGGGCGTGACACAGGCTGCGGTCGGTCGTTGGATCTCACGGTCAAGCGAAGTGCACAGAGGCCCCAGGAAGTCGCTGACTCCCGGGGTCTCGTGCTGACGGCGGCTGGTGGCTCCGCCGGGGCCGATCTTGCAACGCGGGGTGCAGCACAGGGCCAACGAGGCCCCTCGGGTGGTATCGCCGCAGGCCAAGGGTGCAACGCGAGGCGGTGTTTCACGAGCCGCGTTTTCGTTGACGGGGCCGGGTGCTGCAGTCGGCGGCGCCGGCCTCGGTGGAGCTCTGCGCCCCGGGAACCGGCCCTGACAGACTCGGGTGGTCGTGATCACCGAACGCCGGCGGAGGATGCGTTGAGCCAGCAGGAACAGCCCTGAGCCGGGCCCGCACGATCTGCCCTTCATTACCCACCTGATCAACCCGCACGGCGACCGGCACCTCGGGCCATCATCAGCACAGCCGTGACCAGCAGGCTCGGCAACATCACCACGTCTGCCCAACGCCCTTGGCGAGGGGGCGAGTTCCCCTGCTTCTCCCTGTCCGCGCGGGCACTTCGGAATCCGGCTTGACCCTCACGTTGCGTGAGGCCGGAGGGTTGGGTGCATGAGCAACCACTTCAACGCCTTCGAGATGAGTCCCGTACCCATCCCCGGCCCGGATGCGGTTCCGCCGGAGCTGTTCCGTGGCATCTATGGAATGCCCGCGTTTGCGACGATCCCCACGACCGACCTGGCGGAGTCGGTGGACTTCTGGATTCGAGGGCTCGGGTTCTTCGAGCTGTTCAGCATCCCCGGCACACTCGTGCACTTGCGCCGGTGGGCGTTCCAGGACGTACTCCTTCTCCGGGCGGAGAGCGTTCCGGAGCAGGCACCGGCGATGAGCCTCAGTTTCTCGTGCGTGCTCAGCCAGGTCGATTCCCTCGTAGAGGCCTGTCGTGCGCTGCGCCCGGACTCGGTCGACGGCCCACGGGACACTCCCTGGAACACCCGCGACGTGGAGGTGGTCACCCCCGAGAACGCACGGATCGTTCTCACCGCGGCAAAGCCCTTCGATCCGGCCAGTCAAGAGGCACGGAACCTTGAGGCCATCGGCATCACCCCACCTGGCACTGGGCCCGGCGACAATCAGGAACATGCCTAATGCCACTGAAGCCGACGGCCTGCCCGTCGGTCAGGTCTCGACGCGCCTGGGCGTGACAGTCCGCGCGCTGCACCACTGGGACGAGATCGGTCTCGCGCGACCATCGCTGCGCACGGCTGCCGGATACCGGCTCTACACCGCCGGCGACCTCGAACGCCTGCACCGCATCGTCGTCTACCGCGAGATCGGTCTCGGCCTGGACAGGATCCGGGCCGTCCTGGATGACTCGGCCGCAGACGTACCCGGCGCACTGCGCGCGCAGCTCACCCAGGTCGGCGAACGGATCGACCGCCTCCAGCAGCTCAGCGTCGGACTGGACCGGATGATCGACGCCCACGAACGTGGCCTGCTGCTGACCGCAGAGCAGCAGGCCACGATCTTCGGCCCCCAGTGGAACCCGGACGGGCCCGCCCAAGCCCGTCAGCGCTGGGGAGACACGACGCAATGGCGACAGTACGCCGAACGCTCCGCATCTCGCGGCCCGGAGGAATGGCAGGCCATCGCCGACGCCGTCGCCGCCCTCGACCGCGCCCTCGCCGATGCGATGGACGCCGGCGTCACACCCGGCAGCCCGGAAGCGAATCAACTCGTCGAGCGGCACCGTGAAGTCTTTGCCTCGTACTTTCCCCTCACCAGGCAGATGCAGGTCTGTCTCGGCCGCATGTACGAGGCCGATCCGGCATTCGCCGCCCACTACGACGGCATCCGCACCGGCCTTGCCGCGTGGTTCCGTCAAATCGTCGACGCCGACGCGCGCGCCCACGGCATCGACCCCGACACCGCGACCTGGCAGTAGGGCGCGGCTCCGTTAGTATCCGCCAACGGGCCACAGAACACGCAGGAGTTCAAACCAGAAGGCGCAGCCCGCCCGGCCCTGTCAGCGGGCGTGGCTGCGCTTCCCTGTACACGGGCTGGGCGTGGTTGACGCGACCGGTGTCGGGCGAACTGGTTGCCGGACTTCCTCGTACGGCTTGCTTCTCCAGCGGCTGGCGAACCGGGCACCGGGGCAGGGCCGTCAGTTGAGGCATGACGCCCGATGAGCAACACGTCGTTCACCGGGCACTCGACCAGCTCGAACCGATCCTGCGAACTCGGGGTTCAGCCACACTTGTCCGCCTCTCCCCGGCCGATCCCTCCGGACCCCGCCCTGCGGGTGCTCTACGCCCTGCTCGTCCTCGTCTACGTGATCAGGCTGCTCATCATCGGCGCCGCGGCCGTCTATCTGACCTGGCAGCACCCCGCACTCACCGCCCCCATCAACGCGGGCGCGGTGGCGATCACTCCCGTCGTCACCCTCACCGTGGCCCTGATCAGGATCTTCAACCGCGGTAGCCGACCCACCGCGACGGAACCGGTCCCAGGGTCGCTCCGCAGTCGCAGTCCCTCCACGCGGCCGTGCGCCCCCATCCTCGGACGCAGCTGGCCCCGGGTCTGCTCGGCTCACCCGTGCGGGTGCGATCCACACCGCCGGTGAACCGGGCACGCCCCCCAACCGCGTCGGGCAGGCCGATCGACGAGCAGCACGTCAGCAGGCCCGGCCTGACGGTCCTGGACATCACCGCACCCGACGAGGCAACAGTGATCGCGGTGATGGCCGACCTGGTACAACGGTGGGCGACCGCCCGGGCGTTGCTCTGTTCCTGCTCCCGTCATCCAGGATGCGGCGGGCCGAGCGGCTGAACAGGGTGCGGTAGAACGGAACAGGAAGTTTCATCGCGGAGAGCACGGTGACACCGCGGAGGCGGTCTCCGCAGCTTCAGTCGAAATGGTCGGATGGGCAGCAAGCGAAATTCGCACAGGCCGCGTGTTGCTGACAGGCTGTCCCGGGCATGGACCCACGGGCCGTGGGACGTCAGAGGTCGTCCTCACGTCAGGGGTCACGCCGACGTCGCCCGTGACCATCTCGTGCCGGCGGCGATCGTCGAGGAAACAGAGGTGGGCCAATGAATCGGGAGCGCATAATGCGTGTCGCCGTGGTCGGCTCGGGCGTGCTGGGGGCGGCGGTGGCGGATGAGCTCGTGCGCCGCGGCCTGTCCGTCGTGGTCTGCACGGCGGAGGAGTCGCGGCCTCCGGTGACGGATGTGGCGTTCGGCTGGCTCAACTCGCACGGGTCGGCGGCGGACTCGCCGTCGGACGCGCGCGATCGGGAGGGGCGCGCCCGGTCGCTCGGCGTGTTGCGCAGTGTCACGGCAACGCCGCCAATGCACGGTCTCATCACCTGGAACGGCGCCGTGAGCTGGGCATCGACCGCGGCCGCGACGGCTCGATTCGCCGAGCAATCGGGGCCTGGCGTCGCGACCGTCGATACGGTCGATACCGAGGCTCTGCGGCAGATCCTTCCCGGCCTGCGAGTGCCGCCTCCAGTCGTCGCGCACGCGAGCGACGAGGGCATGGTCGAGCCGGACGACCTGCGCCACGCGTTCCTCGGCCGCGCGCGGGCCGGCGGGGCCACCGTCGTCACCGTGCGGGTGGATCGGGTCCGGGCGGGGCGGGCGGGCGGCTACGAGCTGCAGGGCACCGGAGAGGCGCTCGTCGTCGATCGGATCGTATTCGCCTGCGGGACGAGCCTGCCCGCCCTCGCGGAGCAGCTCGGCGAGCACATCGAAGTGCCTGGTGTCCCGGCTGCGCGCTTCACCTTCTCCGCGCCGGAACTACGCCTCGACCGGGTGGTGTCCACGCCGGATTTCGAGATCCGGCCGTCAGCCCGGCACGGCTTCGTCGGTGCTGAAGACGTGGTCCCGGGCGAGACGGAGACGGCGACCCGGGCGCGGGTGCGAGCGTCCCTGAGTGCCGTGAGGGCGGCGTTCGGACTGCCCCATGAGCCGGTGCCGAGGGACGTGACAATAGGCCTCCGCCCGATCCCGGCCGGCGACGGCGTGCTCTGCGCATCGCTGGCGAGTGCTCCGGGGGTCGTCGCACTGGCCGCGCACCCCGGGGTGACGCTCGCGGCGTCGCTGGCAGTGCGTGCGGCGGAACAACTCGAGAACCCCGAGTGAACCGACCCTCGTGTGTGCGGAGAGTACGCCCGCGGAGATCTGCTGGGTGATGCGGTGCAGGCCCCCGCCACCCGTAGCCGACCGTGCGGCCGGGCGGACAAGGTCCAGGCGCGCTGCTTGCACTCGGCACGAGCCTGGTGATGGCTCCGGGCCTTCGCCTGTACACCTGTCGGTGTACAAGTGAACGTTCACGTGTACGCCGACCGTTTCGTTGACTCGCCTGTGCCGTTCGGTCAACATGGCCCGGTGACAGACCAGGCAGGACCATCACCGTTACGGGGCATCGCTCTGCTCGCTGTCCTGGCGGGAACACTCAGCCTCTCCGGCTGCGGCAGCGGTGACAGCGGCGACGCCGCTGCCCCGGGCGCCTCCTCAGCCACGTCGGCGAGTCCGCTGTCCTCCTTCGCGGCCACCCCCGCGGCGCCTCCGTCCCCCACGCCTTCCTGTGTCCGGGGTGACAAGGAATGGCTGGACAGCAATCTGCGTGGGCGCAGCGTGACCGGCTACCTTCCCATCGAGTTCGGCGGGCCGCCGAAGCTCTGTAAACCCGTGACCGTCCACGTGGGCTATTTCGACGTGTCCTTCACCACCGTCATGGACGGGGCGAAGCCGAAGCGGGGCTACACGGTGGAAACGGTCGACAGGCAGCACTTCACCGTCGACGGCTCAGCGCTGGTCGAGGCGAACCCGCCCTCAGGCGGCGGCAGTTCTGGCTTCACGTGCACCGGGCATCTGATGATCATGTCGCTCGGCAAGCAGGTGGGGCCCGGCGACATCAAGACCATCAGCTGGTCGCAGTACGAGGGGAGCAGCGCCTTCGGGAACGTGGGGATCTCTTTCAAGGACAACGCGAGCATCGTCCGATACGACCTGCAGGCCCCGACCGATGCCTCCGCCTGCTGATCCGGCCGCCCTTGCACGGGGCACGAGAGCCGGTCGAGTGGGCCAGCGGCGGTCGTGACGGGGCGTGCCACGCCAGAGGAGCCCAGCCCCACAGCACGCGGCTACTGGTAGTCGAGCTCGATGTAGTCGATGCCGTCGCACGTCCCTCTGAGCCGCGAACGGAAGCCGGCCCGGCAAGGAACGCGACCCCGCAGCCCCGGCGCGGTTCGTGCGGCTGCGGGTCATCGGCCCGGAAGGCGCCTACCGGGCATCGCGCTGCGGGTGCCGATTCACCGCCGGGGACGCCGCCCTGGCCCGGTTCTACCAGCGCCAGGGGTTCACCATCCACTCCGCGGGCGAGCCGGTCTTCCTCACCGGCGGCTCCAAGCACACCGGTGTCGGTGCCTCACCGCTCCCCGGCGAGCAGATGTTCTCGCGCTTGCTCTGACCCCGTACCCGGCGGCTTCGGAAACCGGACCCGGGACCTCCCGGCCAGGCCGACCCTGGCCGGACACGGGCGTCCCGAGAAGCGCAGCGGCCGGACGGCGGCGCGGTGGGGAGCCCGGCACCACATTGCACGCCGGCCGGTCGCCGGGGTCCGGGCGAGGTCCGCCTCCCCGGCGTTGATCAGCGCCCCGCGCAGCCGGTTGACGGCCGGAACAGCCGTTCCCCGCCGGATCACCCCCTGGCCGCCGCGCCACGCCCGCGTGAGCCCGGTCAGTCGAACGCGCGCAGCACCAGGCGCGCAACTTCTGTGATCCCCCGCCCGATCCCCCCGAGCAGCCCCGTCTCCACCGCCACCTCGGCGGCATCCGCAGCCGCGTCCACGCGGTCCGGCCCGGAACGGCACCGCGAACAGGAACGGGGCCACCTGCGCTTTCGCGCACCGCACTTCTTGCACATCGCCATGCCCGCATTCTCCCCTGGCCGGACTGCGGGCCTGCCGCCCCGTCACCGCGAACTCCTCGCGCCGGCGCGTCACCAGGTCCTCCTCCGGCGCGACGGTCTACTCGAACGGCACCGGGCCGCCGGCGCAACGAGGGGTGGAGGCCTCCTGCCGGCTTCGAGCGGCGTACCGCAGTGGACAGGGCGGGCGGTCCCACACCCGCGACCAGGGCGTGAGCGGCTCCACGGTGTCGTCGTCCTGGTCGGCGCCGACAGGTCGGGGCCTGGTCCTCTTCCTCAGACGGAGGGGAGGATCGGTGCGCAGGCCTCGCGCGGCCGCTCACCTCCTGGGCAGGAGAGCGCCGGCGCGATCGCGGTACAGGTCATCGCACCACACGTCGACCACCGCGGTCGGGCCGCATACGCTGGCGGCCGCAAAGTCGCAGGCCGTATCGCCCCACCAGGAGAACAGGACGGGTCACGCATGCGGGACTCCTGCGGCCATGGCGTCCTGGACGGCCCCAGGGCGTGGGCGACGTCGAGCAGCCGGGACGCCTGTGCCCGGCTGACGCCGCGCCCACCCCTCTTGGAGCTCCCGCTCCGCTGACCAGGTATTCCTTACTCAGTGACCAGCCGATCCTCACTGCTTGTCCAGCAGCAGCGCCCGGCCGTCACTGCTCAACACCCCATAGAAACACCCGAACCGGCCCGGCCCGCAGCGCCCAAGACCGGACACCAGAATGAGAACATCCCGGACACGGGAGCGAGAACTCCCAGTGACAACTACAGCGCCTTTCTGGTGATAGTCCGGCTGCTCCGGCCCGGTTCCTGCGCAGTGGCTTTGTACACGAGAACGGGTTCTGGCACGCATTCCGTGAAGCATGCACCGTGAGTGACGGTTGGTTGGAGCACTCTCTGCCCCTCGGGAAGTCTGGCCATCGAGTGGACATGCGTACTCGTCGGTGGCTGACAGGCAATCAACTGAACCTCAAGTTGCCAGTCTCTGGCATGACGGTCTGTCTGCATCCCGGCGTACTGTGCACCCACCGAATAGCCGAGATGGAGCCCGCAGGGTGTCGGCCTTGAGGACCAATCCCGACCTGGTTCAGCCGTGCTGGTGCTGGACGAGCGCGGGCGGTGTCCTGCTCATGTACCAACCCTCGACGCGGGGTCCGACGAGGTCGGACGGCCAGCCGGCCGTCTCGACGGCGGCATCGTAGACGGCGTCACCGAACGCCACAAT
The DNA here is from genome assembly GCF_040652135.1 of Streptomyces sp. NPDC048295. NCBI lineage: Bacteria > Bacillati > Actinomycetota > Actinomycetes > Kitasatosporales > Streptomycetaceae > Streptomyces > Streptomyces sp. NPDC048295. Next base: position 151,068 of record NZ_JBEZLL010000013.1, on the reverse strand, counting down.
GGCCTGGTGCGGGTCCGCTGTCTCCCTGAGCTTGGCCCACGGTAGACGAACCAGACCGGCGTCGGGATCCCAGGCGGCGCCCTCGACACCCCAGGACCGACCCCCGAGACCGTCCGGCTGGGGCCAGATGTACGCGTACATGCCGACGTTCGGTGCCTTGGCATCCCCGAAGGAGAATCCCACCGACACGTACGCGTCGAGCTGGGCGTTCTGCATGAACGGCGGCTGGTGGGGCGGCGGCACCGTGGGCTGTGCCCGGTAACGCGTGGCGGACAGGTCGAAGCCACCCCACATCACACCGACCCGGGGGTGGTGTCCCAGAAAGGGGGCCTGCCACGCCTCGAGCCCGTCAGCGCCGAGGTTGAGCGCTGTCCAGATCAGTCGGGCCGCGTGGCCATCCCAGGTGCGTTCGACGTGATCGTCCTCGAAGCGCGGCGGGGCACCCGGGATCTCGCAAATCAACGAGCTGCGTGGTCGATGTATGCCGAGCTCGTCTGCCGCATCGCAGAAGGACGCATAGAAAGTGGCGACTGATCCCTTGGACAATGGCACCGTCCGCGAGCCATTGTCGGCCTCGATGACCACGCCACCGTCGAGCAAGTTGTAGTGCACCGAGAAGGTCACGCCTCGCTGCCGAAGGGTTGGCGTACTGAGCCCCCGAGGGGTGACATCGAGAACGATGTTTCCCCAGCCGACCTCGAAGGGCTCATCAAGGGTGTACTTGCCTGCGACCTGTACCACCCGGTTCACGTAGTCAACCATGGGTGCCAGGTCCTCATAATCCAGCGTCGGCCACGCATTGAGACGTTCGCTCACAGAGAGCCTCCCAACGTGTCGATCGGATCAGCGGCAGGGGACGTCACGTACCGCGCCTGCTCCCCCATGCAGCGACGGGCGGGCCTCGGACGCCGAACTGCGATCCAGTACCCAATTCTCACACGCAGGTCAGGGTCCTGCCCGCTCGGTGGCGCCGGGCGTGCGACGTGCCTGGCCAGCAGTCACGCATCTTCATGCCGGCACGGTGATCACGCCGGATCGCCGCATGCAGCTCGACCTTGGGCATCTGCGGCAGGGTCTTTCACCAGGACCACCCCGGTGCTGCCCTGGCAAGGCCGTCGTCACGGAAGTTGTGCCAGAACCCGAGAACGGGAGTCGTTTGTCGATGAGCTCAGAAGGCGCCCTGCTGGCGGCCAGACCGCTGTTCACGAGTTCGGGAGGCACCCGCCGAGAATGATCTTGCTAGAGTCCACCCCAATATGGGGCGTTCAACGCGTGGGAGGTGGTCAAGCGATGACCCCCGAGGAGCAGGAACTGATCATGGGTCTGGCGGTCGGACTGGGTGAGGGTCCGACGCGCACGCTCGACGAGGTGCTCGCCCACTTCGGCGAGTCCGACGGCGAGGCCCTGGCGCTGAGCCTGCTCCGGGACGCCATGGAGCGCCAGGACGCCGACGACGTCGAGATGGCGCTGATCCTCCATGCCGCTGCCGGCGCCTCCGTCGAGGAGTTCCTGGAGCCGTTGACCGAGTTGTTCCCCGCCGAATGGCACAGGGACCACGAGGACATCGTACGCATGCTGGGCAGGCTCCGCTCGCCCAGGACGGTGCCGACACTGGCCCTGGCAACCCACTGGGTCCCAGAGCACCTGGACTGGGACGAGAACCGGGCACTCGCGGTGAAGGCGATCTGGGCTCTCGGCGCCATTCCCGGTCCGGAAGCCCGGGACGCCCTCGAAGGTTTGCGCGGCGATGGGAACGAGATCATCCGCGAGAACGTGCTGAATCAGCTCGCACGCCGCGGCGAACTCTGACCGCGGAATCGTAGCCGCTCACCCGGAACGCCCGGCCGCGTTTCCTCGGCCAGGCGTTCCGCCCGAGACCCATCTCGCCAGGACTTCCTGTACCTCGGCCACTCAAGGGAGGTCACGCAAACCACCCGCCGGGCCGTGAGTGACTCCCAAACTCATCGACATTGATCAAGGAACCGGCCCACGCGGTGACTCCCGAAGCCGTCGACAGACGACTTCCGCTCTCGGGTTCTGGCACAACTTCTGTGACTACGGCCCGCCGATCGCTGCGTCGGCTCGGGAGGCACGCGGAAACGGCAGGCCAGCGGGTTGACCTGGCGCATGCGCAAGTAGAGGCGTAGTGGCATCACAGAAGTCGTGCCAGAACCCGTTCTCGTGGACAAAGCCATGCGCAGCCTGTGCGGCGCGGTCGGTGACACCTACCGAGCCTTGGCACACGGACGCGAGCAGGTCTGGAACGGGCCCTCGCCCCAGACCCGCACCCCGTCGCCACGTCGCAGCTCGGACGACCGGGTCCTGCAGGACCGGCTGCTCGGAACGGCGCGGAGCAGGGGCCCACCGCCGGCGCCCACTGCTTCCAGCCCGGCCCTGGCCAACTCCGAGGTGAGCTGTGGATCGATCCACAGGTCTTGACAATTACTCGTCGGCCGGCTGGGGCTGGTGCTGACGGGTGATCTACTCGGTGTGCAATACCGAGGTGATGGTCATCCGGGCCGCCGAACGTGCCCAGCCAGGCGACTGGCGGGGCACAGTTGTGCTCACTGTTGTGGCCCGGAGTTCCTGGCGGCGGAGCGGGCTTCCGCTGCGGTTCGGTGCCCGACGAGGTTGCAGCGCGCGCTGGTGAGCAGTTCCTCGGCGGAGGTGAACGAAGGTGCTGTGACGGCGGCCTCCGTGGTCAGTACGGCGGTCGGCAGGGCCGGCAGCAGAGAGCCCGTGGACGGCCGGCCGAGCCAGTTCAGGGCTGTGGACCAAGGCCATGGCAGTGGCCCGTCAGCTTCGGGCAGAGCGATCAGCAGCAGGTGCGTGTCCGCCACCAGCGCCCGCAGCTTCTGCACCTGCGGCGGGAGGGAAGAGGTGCCGGGGCTGGCGTGCGCGGGCAGATCCTCGGGCACCTGGCACAGGTCGATGCGTACACCGCTGGGCCCTGGCCCGGCGAGTGCGCGTAGCAGAAGCTCCCCGAAGGGGTCGGTGGTTGCGCCGGCGAACAGACCGAGCATACGTACTTCGTCCACGGTCGTCTCTTTTTCAGCGGGAGTTCGACGACAGGGCCCAGGGCTCTGGCGCATGTACTGCGGCGCCCTGTCAGGCGCGCGGTGACGCGGTCCGACGCGGCATTACGGGCGTTAGCCCTGCCGTGCTGCCTCGGGGCGCAGCCGACGGGCGATCAGCATGCCCGCGATGGCGAGCAGGCCGGTGAGGACGAAGACGCCCAGGAGTGCGGTGTGGGTGGAGCCGCCGTGGTTCTGGGCGAATGCGATGGCCGCGCCGCCGAGCCCGGCGATCACGCCGGTCGCCAGGGTCTGGGCGAGCTGCAGCGCGCCGCCGGCTTCGCCCTGCTGCTCCGGCGGGGCCTGCTCCAGGGTGTCGGTGGTGGAGGCGTTGAAGCCGATACCCATGCCGAGGCCGCCGATGGCCCATCCGACCAGGGCGATCCAGGAGGGGATTGTGCTGGTCAGGATCGTCAGCGCGATCAGCGCGACGCCCGCCAGCAGGATGGCGAAACCCAGCACGGTGGAAGCCGTGCGCGTGCCGTTCTTCCCGTTGTCCCGCTTGGCCTGCAGACCTGAGCCGACAACCCAGGTGATGGCACCGGCGGACAGACCCAGACCGGCCGGTGTGGTGCCCATGCCCCGCAGCTGCTGCAGCCCGAGGGGCAGGAAGGCTTCGCTGCCGAAATAGACACCGCACAGCAGGCCACGGACGACGACACCCGCACCGAGGCCGGCCCGGGCGCTGAGGGTGCCTTCCGGGGCGACCCAGCGCAGCGCGGGCACGGCAACGGCGACTCCGGCCACGGCCAACACGATCAGCAGGACGAGGTTCTCCAGCAGCAGCGCCTGGAGCAGTACGCCGGTGCCCACGGTGAGCAGGATCGCGCTGGGCAGCGGACGCTTCCACCACTGAGCGGCCGAGGCCGGGGCGGTGACGGCTGCTTCTGCGCGGTGCAGGCGGCGCAGGCCGGGCAGGCTGAGCAGCGCGGCCACCGCGGCGATCGGCAGCATGAGCAGGAAGACCGAGCGCCACGTGATGTGGTCGGCGAGGATGCCTGTGATAGCGGGGCCGACGAGGGAAGGGATCGTCCAGGCCGAGGACAGCAGGGCGTACATCCGGGCCCGCAGGCGCTCGGGGTAGGCAAGTCCGATCATGGTGTAGGCCATGGACATGACCGCTCCTACGCCCAGGCCCTGTCCGAAGCGGCCGACCAGGAACAGTGGCCAGGAGGGGGCGGCCCCGGCCACCGCGCAGCCCGCCGCGAAGACGAGCATGCCCACGGCCATCGGGCGCCAGGGGCCCCGGCGGTCGGCGGCGCGCCCGGCGAGCACGGTGCCGATGATGTTGGCGAGCATCAGTGCCGACAGGCCCCACCCGTAAGCGCCCAGGCCGTCGAGGTCCTCCGCGATGCCGGGCAGCACGGTCGCCACCCCGAGGGACTCGAACGCGACCATGCCGACCGACAGCAGGACGCCGAGGGTGAGCGCGCGGTATGCGCCCGAGAAGACGCTCTCCTTACCGGCTCTGTTCTCTGCGGGGGAAGAGGGTGGGGCTTCTTCAGGGGCGTGCGCGGGGTCGCTGTCCGTCGCGTCGGCGGAGGTGTGGGACATGGAGTGGACTCCTCGAAAGATTTCATTCCGTTCCGTATCGGAACGCAATTGAATGCTACCTATACTTGCCGCATGGTCAACACCAGCAGTGACGGAGGAAGAGCCGGGGCCCGCAAAGCCTCCGGCAGGCCGCGGGATATCCGAATCGACGAGGCCGTGCCCGAAGCGGTGATGGAGATCCTCAACGAGGTCGGTTACGGCAGCCTCACCCTGGAGGCCGTGGCCGCCCGCGCCGGTACGAGCAAACCCGCGCTGCGCCGCCGCTGGCGCTCCCGCCAGCACCTGGTCGTGTCGGCTCTGGCCCGGACCATCGGCACTAGGCCGACCCCTGACACCGGCTGCACGCACTGCGACCTCATTGCCGGTATCGGCACCCTCAGCGAGGCGTTCACCAGCACCGTGGGCCGAAGAGCGCTGCCGGGGCTCGTTGCGGACCTAGCCGACGACCCGCGACTGGAAAAGGAGTTCAGGGACACCTTCTTCCATCCGCGCCGCGCCACCACTGCCGAAGCACTGCGTCGCGGCATCGACCGGGGTGACATCCGGCCCGATGCGGACATCGATCTTCTGCTGGACATGCTGGCGTCGACCACGTACTACCGTGTGCTCTTCGGGCACCTGCCCATCACGCCAGAACTTGCCGAAGACGTCGTATCGGTGGTCATGGCGGGCAGCGCCACCAAACGGTGGCGTGACGAGCACGGTCCCTCCGGCGTCGAGGCGGGCGAGTAGGCGGGCAGCAGGAACACCGTCAGCTACTCGCGCTGGCTGATCAGCTCACGCATGGCGTGGGAGACGTCGGTGTTCAGCGCTTCCCGCACCAGCACGATCGGCGCCTTGACCAGCCGGTGCGCACCTCCCGATCAGGGTGATGAATGCGCGCTCGCCCATGCTGCGACGTTGCCTCAGCCCGCGGGGCGGGAGCGCAGGCGGTGGCACAGCCGGGCGCGGGAGGCCGGGCCGCGTGGCGATCGGCCCGGCCACCGACAGGCGTACAGAATGCCGTCCGCCGGCCGTCACGACCGTGGTGCGGCCCCGTCGGCCCCAGGTGCGTCCCTGGGGCGGACGGCGGGTGAAGCCTGCCTCGCACCTGAAAGAACGTCCGCCGCTGCTTCAAGCCCTCCCCCGAGGCGATCCCGGAGTTGACCAGCCTTTTCGCTCCTGGCGACAGCAGACGGTGAAGCACACATGGTTCGCCGCGAGAGATGTCCGCCGTCAGTTCGCTTCCGGCCCGAACCGGCGCTTGTACGCCGACGGCGTGATGCCGGTCTCGCGGCGCATCAGCATGCGCAGATTGGCAGCAGTGCCAAGCCCGCTGCGCCGCGCGACCACCTCGAACCGGGACTCACCTCGCTCGATCAGCCGACACGCCAGAGCAAGCCGTTCCCCCGTCAGCCACGCCAGCGGCGTCGTGCCCAGTTGCGCCTGAAAGCGGCGATGCAGAGTCGCCGGACTGACCGCCGCACGCGCCGCAAGGTTTGGCACCGTGAGCGGTGAGTCCAACCGTTCCTGAGCCCAGGCCAGGACTGGCGCCAGAGACTCGTCCGGCAGGTCGGGCATGGGACGCTCCACGAACTGCCGCTGCCCACCGTCCCGGTGCGCCGCGAAGACCAGCCGCCGGCTCACAGAGTTGGCGACCTCCGCGCCGTAGTCGCGGCGAACCACATGCAACCCGAGATCGAGAGCAGCTGCACTCCCTGCAGCGGTGAGGATGTCACCGTCATCGACGAACAGCACGTCTGTTTCGAGCTGGACAGAGGGGAAGCGGGCCCGGAAGGAATCCGCCCACTGCCAATGCGCGGTGGCCCGGCGCCCGTCGAGGACTCCGGCCTCGGCCAGCGTGAAGGCGCCGCTGCAGAAGCCGACCAGGCGCGCGCCGCGGGAGTGTGCCCGGCGGATGGCATCGAGCACGGCGGGACGCCGGGGCACTTCGGTGTCCGGGCGGTTGGGGACGATCAAGGTGTCCGCCGCATCGGCCGCTGCCAGGCCGGCGACTCCCGTGAGCGTGAAGAATCCGTCTCGCATCAGGGTGCGGGGCTCGGGGGAACAGAGCCTGAAATCGTAGAGATCACGGCCGATCTCCGGCCTGCGCAGACCGAAGACCTCGGTCGCGCAGCCGAGCTCGAAGGGGTTCGAGTTCTCGTCCACGATCACGACGACCCGGTGTACGCCCGCCGCGTGAGCTGTGTGCGAGGATTCTTTCGCCATATGCAATTTCTAGCACTCACTGCCAGCATGCGAAACGGCTCAGGATGAGTCCATGAACAGTGAACCCATCCCCCTCAGCAAGACTCTGGCCTCCTTCGATGCCCTGTGGAGCCCCCGCATCGTCACGCGCGTCAATGACTATGACGTCCGCATCGCCAAGGTCGAGGGCGAACACATCTGGCACGTCCACGACGACACGGATGAGTTCTTCCTGGTACTCGGCGGCGAACTGCACATCTCCCTGCGCGAGCCCGACGGGGAGCGCACGGTCCTGCTCCCGCAGGGGACGGTCTTCACCGTCCCCCGAGGCACAGAGCACAAGCCGCACGCTCCGTCCGGCGCCGCAATCCTCATGTTCGAGCCCACCGGGACACCGACCGTGGGCGATCGCCACGACGAGATCCCGGACCACGTCGACGCAACGACCGGGCACGCCCTCAGCATCTGACCCCGACAGGCTTCGGACACGCCACTGCCCATGGCGTCAGCCTGTCACCGGGTCGGTTGCATTCACCGACTGCCCGGCGAGAGCAGCTCGGAACTCGATCCTCGGCGGTGTCCGGGGCGCGCAGGGGGCACATTCTGAGTGAGGTCGAGCAACTGCTCGGCCATGCTTCTCCCTGGGCGAGGCCGAGCGGCTGCTGTGCGGCTCCGCCCGGCGACAGGCTCTACGGTCATTCGCCGAGGAGAGTGAGAGGAAAGCGCGATGCGGCACTGGTGAGCAATCGGCAGATCGCGGTGCCGGGCCCACATGCGCACCATCCATACGCGGCAACAGAGGCAGCCGCGGACGTGATTCTTCGTGTCGAGTACTATAGTGCGTAAATGATCGATCATTGCTCAAACCGTGAGCAGAGGAGAGTCGAGTTGCCACTTCCCGCAAGTTCCACGAACCCCACGAGCCCCGCGGCTCCCCCGCCCTCCAAAGTGGCCAGGCCTGGCTTCTCACTGGAGCGGATCCCCCTGCATGAACGCGTGCGCACCTTCGTCCTCGAAGGCCTGGTGGCCGGCCGCTGGGAACCCGGAGACCGCATCGTCGAGCGCCGGATCGCGATCGAACTAGGCATCAGCCAGGCGCCGGTGCGCGAGGCACTGCGCGAGCTGGAGACCATGGAGCTCGTGACATCCACACCCAACAAGGGCGTCCGCGTACGGGAGTTGACCTTGGATCAGCTCCGGGATGTGTACCTTGTGCGTGCATCCCTGGAGCGCCGTGCCGTCATGCTGGCCGCCCCCCGGCTGGCCGGGAACGTCGCCGCACTGGAGCGGCACCTGCTCGCGATGCGCCGCGCGGCCGTCGAGGGGGACATCGACGGCCAGGCCCTGCACGGCGTGGCCTTCCACCGCACCATCGTCCACGCATGCGGAAATCCCGTGCTCATCCGGCACTGGGACTGGCTGGGCGTGGAGGCCTGGACCCGCCTCTCCCTGCGGTGGCTGCGCACGGAACTGCACAGCAACGCGGAGGACCACGAGGAGATCACCGAAGGCCTACTCCGAGGCGACCCGCACCTGGGACGCCTCATGGAACTACACGTCATGGACTACGCACACGAATCAAGGACCGCCTGACGCCGAGGACCCCGGTCCCCTGGAACAGCTGATGCTGCGCAACTAATTGATCGATCATTGAACATTTTGCTGGTCGAGGAAGCTCCGGCCGTGGTCCACTACCCCAAGGGCACGGTCGACCCTGCCGTCCCCGCGGTCGGCAAGGCCGGCGGCATGGACGTACTGCGCGCGGCGGAGTCCGACGGGTGCAATGATCGATCATCGCGCAAAACAGCCGAGGAGAGTTGACTTGCCGCTTCACACGACCCCGATGCCCCCGCGACTCCCCTGCCCTCCTGGAGCCACCAGGTCGGGCACCTGAACCCCGTACTGATCCGGCACCGGGACCGGCTCGGCGTGGAGGCCTCGACCCGCCTCTCTCTTCGATGGCTGCGCACCGAGCTGCACGACAACGCGGAGGACCACGAAGAGATGGTCGAAGGTCCACATCGGGGCGACCCGCACCTGGGACGCCTGACGGAACTGCACATCATGGATCACGCGCATGAATCGAGGAATGCTTGATGCCTACGACCGACGCCCAGAACCTCGCAGACGACGTACCGCCGCACGATGTCGCGCGGCTCGCCGACCCACGCACCACCACACTCCCCGGCACTCTGACGATTTTCTCGGAGATCTGGTGTTCCTTCGCGCACGTCGCCTTGCATCGCCTGCACAGCACACGGGAACGACTCGGCCTGACCGAGCGGATCCGGATCAACCACCGCGCCTTCCCTCTGGAACTGTTCAACGACGGGCCAAGTCCACGCCGCGGCACCGACTCCGAGATCGGAGGGATCGCGCATATCGAACCGAACGCCGGATGGCAGATGTGGCACTCACCCGACTGGAAGTTCCCGTCCACCTCAATGTTCGCCCTGGAAGCGGTGCAGTTGGCCAAGAAGCAGGGGCCTGCCGCAGCCGAGGCGCTCGACCTGGCCATACGCCGGGCGTTCTGGGCCCACAGCAGGCCCATCGGTGCCCGCTCGGAGATCATCGCCCTTGCTCGCGAAACCCCCGAAGTGCGTGAAGAGCTGATCGCGGCAGGCCTGGACGAAGGTTGGGCCCGCCGCCTCGTGACGCTCGACTTCGAATGCGCCCGCCGCCACCGAGTTCGATGCAGCCCGCACGTCTTCGCGTCCGACGGTCGCGAGTGGGCCAATCCCGGCGTCGAGGCGACCTGGCACGGAACCTACGGAACCGGCTTCCCGACGATCACTCGAGACGATCCCAACGCATGGGAGAGGATCCTGCGCACCGCCGACGAACTGGCCGACCAGCGATGACACGAGAGGCATTTGATCGATCATTGAACATTACTGCGTCAGTAGCGCTTGATCGCGCGATCTGACGGCACGCAGTTCCTGAAGAAGGAAATCGGCCTTCCGTAATGCGGAAGATTGAGCGCAAGGGTTCGGCGGCCACAGCTCGCCGGTTCCACCACACAACCGGCCGCCAAAAGGCCTATCCGGTTCCGTCCGGCCCGCGCCACAGAAGGGTGATCCCATGTCCTTGAACCACCAGTTGGACCAGCTGCCCGAACCCGATCCCCAGGAAGTGGCCGAATGGCTCGCTTCCGTGGACGGTGCGGTCGGCGCCGTCGGTCCGCAGCGCACAGGGCGACTGCTACAGCGAGTCGTCGACCACGCTCGCCAGGTTGGAGTACCTCTGCCGCCGCAGTCCGTGACTCCGTACGTCAACACGATCCCGACCTCCGCCGAGCCGGCCTATCCCGGCGACGAGGCGATGGAAGCGCGGATCACGGCGTGGAACCGGTGGAACGCCGCAGTCATGGTCACTCGCGGCAACGAACGCGGCGGCCTGGGCGGGCACATGGCCACCTACGCATCGGCCGCCTGGCTCTACGAGGTCGGCTTCCAGCACTTCTTCAAGGGCAAGGAGGCCGACAGCAGCGGCGATCAGCTCTACATCCAGGGCCATGCCTCCCCAGGTATCTATGCCCGCGCCTTCCTCGAAGGGCGCCTGAACGAAACCGAGTTGGACCGATTCCGGATGGAGGCGGGTGGCGGCGGTCTGCCGTCCTACCCGCACCCGCGGCGGCTGCCCTGGCTGTGGGAGTTCCCCACCGTGTCCATGGGGCTCGGCCCGCTATCGGCGATCTACCAGGCCCGCTTCAACCGCTACCTGTATCACCGCGGGATCAAGGACACCAGCCACAGCCATGTGTGGGCGTTCCTGGGCGACGGCGAGATGGACGAGCCGGAGTCCATGGCCGCGCTCGCCCTCGCCGTCCGCGAGGAGCTCGACAACCTCACCTTCGTCGTCAACTGCAATCTGCAGCGCCTCGACGGCCCGGTACGCGGCAACTTCAAGATCATGCAGGAGCTGGAGGCCCGGTTCCGCGCGACCGGCTGGAACGTCGTCAAGGTGCCCTGGGGCGTGGAGTGGGACGGCCTGCTTGCCGCCGACGCCGACGGGCTGCTTCTCAACGCTCTCGACACACTGCCCGACGGGCAGTTGCAGACCTTCGCCGCCCGCGACGGTGCGTACATCCGCGAGCGTCTGTTCACCGGCGCGCTCGCCGGACTCGCCCGCCCCTACAGCGACGAGGACCTCGCCCGGATCGTCGGCACCTCGCGCGGCGGACACGAACCGCGCAAGATCCACGCTGCCTACCGGGCCGCGCTCGAGCATCGTGGGGCTCCCACCGTTGTCATGGTCCAGACGGTCAAGGGCTGGACGCTCGGCCCCGGCTTCGAGTCGCGTAACGCCAACCACCAGATGAAGAAGCTGTCCGGCAAGGAGTTCCGCGTCATGCGCGACCTCCTCGGGCTACCCATCCCCGACGCCCGGTTGGGTGAGGACCTGGTCCCCTACGCACATCCGGGGGCCGGCTCCGAGGAGGTCGCCTACCTTCAGGAGCACCGCCGTGCGCTCGGCGGTCCGGCCCCGGCGCGCCGGGTCGTCGCCCGGCCGCTCCCCGCCCCCGCTGACAAACCGTTCGCCGCGCTCGCCAAGGGCTCGGGCAACCAGGCGATCGCCACCACCACGGCCTTCGTCCGCCTGGTCAAGGATCTGATGCGGGAGAAGGAGACAGGCCCGCGCTGGGTGCCGGTCGTTCCGGACGAAGCTCGCACCTTCGGCATGGAGTCGCTGTTCCCGTCCGCCGGTATCTACTCCCCCAAGGGCCAGACGTACGAGCCCGTCGACCGCGACCAGCTCCTCTACTACAAGGAATCCACCAGCGGTCAGATCCTCAACGAGGGCATCACGGAGGCCGGTTCACTCGCCTCCTTCACCGCCGCCGCGACCTCGTACGCGACGCACGGCGAGCCGATGATCCCCTTCTACATCTTCTACTCGATGTTCGGGTGGCAGCGCACAGCCGATCAATTCTGGGCACTCGCGGACCAGCTGGGCCGCGGCTTCGTCGTCGGCGCCACCGCAGGACGCACCACCATGACCGGCGAGGGCCTTCAGCACGCCGACGGCCACTCCCACCTCATCGCCTCCACCAACCCGGCGTGTCTTCCCTACGATCCCGCTTTCGCCTACGAGGTCGGCGTGATCGTCCGCGAGGGACTGCGCCGCATGTACGGCAAGAGCCCCGAGGATGTCTTCTACTACCTCACCGTCTACAACGAGACCAAGCTCCAGCCGCCGATGCCGCAGGCCGAAGGAGTCGAGGAGGGCATCCTGCGCGGCCTGTACCGCTACCGGCCCGCCGCTGCGGCCGCCGCAGATGTTCCGCGCGTACAACTGCTCGCCTCCGGCACAGCGATCCACTGGATCCTGAGAGCCCAGGAGCTGCTCGCCACCGACTGGAACGTCGCTGCCGACGTGTGGTCGGCTCCCTCCTGGACACTGCTGCGCCGGGATGCCATGGAGGCCGAGGCCCAGGGCCGCACCCCGTACGTCACCGAGGCGCTGGCCGGCGCGCCGGGGCCGGTCGTCGCCGTGTCCGACTGGATGCGCGCCGTTCCGGACCAGATCGCCCTTTGGGTCCCGCAGCAGTGGACCTCCATGGGCACCGACGGCTTCGGCCTCTCCGACAACCGGGACAATGTACGGCGCCACTTCGGTGTCGATGCCGATTCCATCGTCGTGCACACCCTGCGCACGCTCGCCGCCCGCGGCAACGTCGAACCGGACGTGCCCGGACTCGCCGCCCAGCACTACGGCCTGACCGGGAAGGAGTGAACCACCATGTCCGTCTCTGTATCCCTGCCCGCGCTGGGCGAGTCGGTCACCGAGGGCACCGTCACGCGCTGGCTGAAGGCCATCGGTGACGAGGTCGCCGAGAACGAGCCGCTGCTCGAGGTCTCGACCGACAAGGTCGACACCGAGATCCCCTCGCCCGTCGCCGGTGTTCTCCTGGAGATCGCCGTCGCCGAGAACGAGACCGCCGATGTCGGCGCCAAGCTCGCCGTCATCGGTGCCGCCGGTTCAACTCCGGCCGCCGCCCCGGCAGCACCCGCCGCCCCGGATCCGGCTCCGGCTCCGGCTCCCGCGCCGGTCGTCCCGGCCGCCGTGTCCCCCTCGGACGACGGCGCCTACGTGACCCCGCTGGTGCGCAAGCTCGCGTCGGAGAACGGCGTGGACCTGTCTACCATCAAGGGCACCGGCGTCGGTGGCCGCATCCGCAAGCAGGACGTCACCGCCGCCGAGGCCACGAAGACGGCCGCGCCGGAGGCCTCCGTCCTGGAGGCCTCCCCGCTGCGTGGCCGGACAGTCAAGCTGCCGCGCATCCGCAAGGCCATTGCGGACAACATGCACAAGGCCCGGCACGAGCAGGCCCAGCTGTCCTCGGTCATCGAGGTCGACCTCACGAAGCTGATGAAGCTCCGCGCCAAGGCCAGGGACGGCTTCGCCGCCAGCGAGGGCGTCAAGCTCTCCCCGATGCCGTTCTTCGTCAAGGCCGCCGTCCAGGCGCTGAAGGCCCACCCGGTCATCAACGCCCGCCTGAACCACGAGAAGGGCACGATCACCTACTTCGGCTCCGAGAACGTCGGCATCGCCGTCGACTCGGAGAAGGGCCTGATGACCCCGGTCATCAAGGGCGCGGGTGACCTCAACATCGCCGGCGTCGCCAAACGGACCGCCGAGCTGGCCGACAAGGTCCGTACGAACAAGATCGCCCCGGACGACCTGGCCGACGCCACCTTCACGATCTCCAACACGGGGTCGCGCGGTGCGCTGTTCGACACGGTCATCGTCCCGCCGAACCAGGTCGCCATCCTGGGCATCGGCGCCACGGTCAGGCGCCCGGTCGTCGTCTCCGACCCGGAGCTCGGTGACACGATCGCCGTGCGCGACATGACCTACGTGACGCTCTCCTACGACCACCGCCTGGTGGACGGCGCCGACGCGGCCCGCTACCTGACAACGGTCAAGCAGATCCTCGAGGCGGGCGAGTTCACCGCCGAGCTGGGCCTGTAGGCACCCCGGGAGTGCCTCAGATGCCGAGGACATGGGCATGTCCGGCCTGAGCGACGCGCGGATCGGCGCTCCGGCGGGCCGTGAGCGGCTGCGCCTGGTCGCCGATGTCCGGGCCGCTGTCGGCGCCGGTTCGCCGGTTCGCCGGTTCGCCGGTTCGCCGGTTCGCCGGTTCGCCGGTGACCATCCATCCCCACGTCGTCAGCGAGATCCGATAGATCCGTGCGGAAGACTTCGTGGTGCCCGCGCCGGTGAGGTACCGGTCGACCGCTGCGGTGTACGACGTGGGCGGGGCGGACAGGGGTACCACCCGGGCGCGCGGTAACCGGAGCACGCTCCCGCTCGCGAGTTCGGTCACCGGCTCGATCGCCATATCTGTCCGGCTCCTCCGGCTCTGCCGCAGTAAATGCGTACACCTCGCCCCGGCGGCCGGAGGCTTCCACCGCAGGTCGCGGTGATCATCGCAGGGGCCCTGTCGCAGTGAATCCGGTATGTACTGCGACAGGGCCCCTGACGGGCACCAGGTGACAGAAGAGGGCGCGTCGCGTAGCCGTCGTGCCTGCCCCTACTGCTCGTTTCGGGGGCTGAAGGACGCCTGTGCGGCGTTTTCCTGGGCGAGGGCTTCGTGCCGGCTGGTCCATTCGGTTGCCTGGCGCAGCGACTCGAACTCGCGCTGCAGAGTGGTAGCGGAGGTGGTGCGGGTGTCGGTGCTGATGGTGACCGGCAGTCCATCGGCGAGCAGTGGGGTGGCGGGGTGGTTGGTGAGGCTGAGGACGGCGCCGGTCTGCACGTTGCTGGTGGGGCACATCTCCAGGGCGATTTTGTCGGTGCGGAGCCGGTTCAGGAGTGCGGTGTCGGATGTGCAGCGGACGCCGTGGCCGATGCGGCGGGCGCCGAGGACGTCAATCGCCTCCCACATACTCTTCGGGCCTGCGGCTTCTCCGGCGTGGACGGTGCAGGGCAGGCCGGCGCTGTGGGCGAGGTCGAAGGCGACCCGGTGGGGCTGGGCGGTGTACAGGGTTTCGTCGCCGGCGAGGTCGAGGCCCGCGACGACGTTCCGGTGTCGCAGGGCGGTCTCGGCGACGGCGAGACTTTCGTCCGGGCTCTGGTGACGCAGGCAGCACAGCAGCATTGCGGTGCCCACGCCAGTGGTCGCCCGGCCCTGGGCCAGTCCTTCGGCTACCGCTTGGACGGCTTCGTCGGGGGTCATGCCGTGGCGGCCGTGCAGTTGCGGGGCGAAGCGCACCTCGCCGTAGACGACGCCGTCGGCCTTCCAGTCCTCGACCAGTTCCCGGGCGGTCCGGGTGAGGGCGTCGGGAGTCTGCAGAACCTGCAGGGGGAGGTCGATGTAGGTCAGGAAGGTGGTCAGGCTGCCGCAGTGGGCCGGGGCCACGACCAGATCCTCGACCGGCCGGTCGAGGGCGATGCCCTGTTCGCGGGCGAGGTCGCCGACGGTCCCCGGGCGGACGGAGCCGTCGAGGTGGCAGTGCAGTTCGTAGCGCGGGATCCGCGCCGTGGGGGTGCTCATGAAGTCGGTCCAGGAGGTCAGAGGGTGGAAGGAACCGCGTCGGCGAGCGGCGAGCCGTCGGGAACGGGTGTGGTGACGGTGTCGAACAGGAGCTTCTTGAAGCCGCTCTCGTCGACCCGGCGGACAAGGGTGAGGTTGGAGGCGGGAGCGGACACGCGCCGGTCGATGATCATCTGTCCGCGTGTGTCGTCGGTGAGGGAGATCTCGACGTGGGCCTGTTCCTGTTCGGTGATCAGTTCGGGCTTGAGCGCCACGGCCATGGCGACGGGGTCGGGCAGGTCGTATGGGAACGCAACAAGGGTTCCGGTCCACGTTTCGCATCGGCAGACTCGCACCCGACCGAAACGGAATTCGGCGGCGCGGCGTCAGCCGGCCTGCCGCAGAGGGTGCAGGACGGCCCCATGGGCCGGCCCGTGAGGCTCGCGTCGGAGCGGGTGTCCTTGCCCGGCGAGTCGTAGTAGATCTTGTGAAGGTGAACCGAGCCGGAAGCAGCCTGCGCCTGGACAGGCAGCAGGACCGTTACCCCGCGACGCCAGGTGATGCCGAGCTCGCTGTTTCCCTCTGTCATCCCGACGGCCGGATCCGGGAGGCCGCGCTGGGCCATGCCGAGGAGCGGCCCGCCCTGCTCGGCCTGATCGTCCTTCGCTGTGCTGACCGGGCGGGACCGGTACGCGAACGGGCTCGCGTGCTCCTGGCCGAGGCATCCCCGCACCGGCCGGCCACACCCGCCGCGCCGACCCCGCAGTCCGGCCCGCCGCCGCGGTGGGCCTGGGCGAGTGCGGGGTTCGCGAGGAGGCGGACTCGGTCCGGGCACTGCTCGCACACCCGTACCCGAGGGTGCGTGTCTGCGCGGTGGCAGGCCTGCGGGCGCTGGAGGCGGTGCGCGTCGACGGCGTCCGGCCTCTCCTGGACGACCCGTCAGCCGCGGCGGTCCGGCAGGCGACCGCGGCTCCCCTGCCCTGGGCCGACCGTGTACCGCACGAGCTGCTGCGCGTACTCCTGACCGAGGACCGTCCGCGCCACCAGCCGATCGCGGCGATCCGGCTGCTGCGGGTGGTCGGGGTGTACGCCTGACGACCTCGTGCATGGTCAGCGGTGACGATGAAGCGGTCGGTGTTCGCGGTGCTCTCGCTTCTGTCTGAACCTACGCAGCCACTTGGCCCTTGTCGGCCGTCGCCCGGAGGCAGGAGACGGGTCCGGGAGGATCGGAAAGCACCTCCGAGCCGGAACGAATATCGCATACGATGGACGAATGGCAGAGAAGACCTGGGCCACCCGGCTCCCCGAGGTGAAGAGCAAGGCCGACCTGGCTTACGACAGCCTGCACGACGCCATCGTTGCCGGTCACGTGCGTCCGGGCGAGCGCATCAACATGGACGAGGTGGCCCGGAACCTGGGAGTGAGCAAGATCCCGATCCGCGAAGCCATCAAGCGACTGGAGTCCGAGGGGCTGGTCACATCACGCGTCCACTCCGGTGTGGTCGTGGCCCATGTCGACAAAACCGAGATGCGCGGGGTGTTCCTGGCTCGCGAGGCAATCGACGGGCTGGTCGCCAGGCTGGCAGCCGAGAAGAGCGACGACCGGCTCCTGTCCGACCTGCAGGGCGTGCAGGACAAGATGCGGGCCGCCCTGCGCACCGGGGACACCGACGAGCTGCAGCGGCTCAACTCCGAGTTCCACGGGTTCCTGGCCCAGGCCAGCGGCTACCGCATCCTGGCGGAGCTGACCGAGCAGCTGCTGCTGACCATTCGCCGATACCGCATTGCGGCTCCACAGGACACCCAGAACTGGTCCATCATCATCGAGGAACACGACGCCATCATGGACGCCCTGCGCCGCGAAGACCCCGTGGCAGCGGCCACCGCCGCGCAGGCACACACCATTTCACAGGCCGGCCACGAGGTGGCCGACCACGCCTGAGGCCCGGCACGGACGAGTTCCCTCCTTCCGGGTTCGAAGCCGGATCCCTCAGTCCTGGTACAGAGGCGGCAGCCCCATGCGCTCCCGGTGCCCGTCACGGAGCAGGCTGGCAGCGCTGACGGTTGAGGCGCCCGCATCGAGCACCAGTTCCGAGCCGGCAAGCAGCGCCGCCTCTTCGGACGCGGCGTAGGCGACCGCGGCGGCGACCTGTTCCGGGGTGCCGAGCATGCCCATGGGGTTGGACTCGCGCAATCTCTCCTCGTCGTCGCCCGAGCCCAGGCGTGACTCGGTGGCCGGGGTGCGCACCCAGCCCGGCGAGACGGTCACGAAAGAGATGCCGTGGCGCCCGTAGTCGACGGTGAGCTGCCGGCCGAGGGCGGCCAGTGCCGCTTTGGCGGCCGCGTAGGCCGGGAGCCCGGGAGCCGCCGTGCGGTGCAGGACCGAACCGATCATGACGACGCGGCCACCACCGGCCGAGATCATCGATGGCAGCACCTCTCGCACACACAGGAAAACGGACGTGAGGTTGGCTGTGAGGACCTTGTGCCACTCCTCCTCGCTGGTGCGGTGGAGGGCCGTCCCCTCGGTCAGTCCCGCACAGGTGACCAGGACGTCGATGCCGCCGTGGTCGGTGATCACACCGTGGACGAGTTCTCGCACGTCCTGCGCGCACGTCACGTCGGCACGGCGGGGGAAGACACCGTTCAGTTTCGGGTCATGGAGATCGGCACCCACCACGCGGAAGCCGTCTGCGACGAAGCGGCTCGCGACCGCGCGGCCGATGCCGCCCGCGGCACCAGTGACCAACGCTGTTCTGCTCATCCGGAAACGACCACCTGTTCTACGGCAGTGCCGCCTCGGGGCCAGTCCCGGGGCGGGGTTGAAGGATCGAAAGAAAGGTATACGATCTACTAAATAACAGCAACGGCACCAGGAGGCGCCCATGCCGACCCCCCAGCTCCTCAGCGAACTCGGCAGGGAAAGACTGCTGGCCATCGTGCGCGGAACCGACACGCAAGCCACGCTCGACACGGTGCTCACCCTGTTCCATTCCGGGGTCGACATCGTCGAAGTCTCCCTGACCAGCACCGACGCACTCACCGTCATCGAGAAGGCCCGAGCCGCGCTCGGTCCGGACGCCCTACTGGGCGCCGGAACCCTCCTGACGGCGCGGCAAGCCCGTTCGGCTGCGCAGGCCGGCGCCTGCTTCGGGGTCACGCCGGGTATCACCGCCGCCGTCGCGGAGTGCCGGGCCCTGGACCTGCCTGTGTTCACCGGCGCCCTCACCCCTACGGAGGTCGCCGCGGCGGTGGACGAGGGCGCGAGTGCCGTCAAGCTCTTCCCCGCCTCCGTTGGCGGACCGCAGTACTTCAAGGCCCTGCGCGATCCCTTCCCCGACATCCCGTTCGTACCCGTGGGCGGTGTGGACGCGGAGGCCGCCCGGGACTATCTGGCCGCCGGCGCCCTGGCCGTCGGGGTCGGCGGCCCGCTCGTCGGTGACGCGGCACGCGGCGGGTCGCTCGACGCGCTCGCCGAACGTGCGGCGCGCTTTCGAGAGGTGACGTCTCGATGATTGACGTACTGACTTTCGGAGAGACCATGGCCGCCCTCCGGGCAGGTCAGCCGCTACAGCTGGGTGGCTCCCTGAACCTGTCCGTGGCGGGCGCGGAGTCGAACGTGGCCATCGGCCTGGCCCGGCTCGGCCACACGGCCCGATGGGCCGGGCTGACCGGCAACGACGAGTTCGGGCGCCTGGTGCTGCGGACCCTGCGCGCAGAAAATGTCGATGTCTCCTTTGCCGGCACCACCGACGTCGGCCCCACGGGCCTGGTGGTGTTCGAGCCCCGCATCGCCGACCTGGTCCGGGTGACCTACTACCGGGCAGGTTCCGCCGGCAGTTCCCTGTCCGCCGCCCATCTGCGCGAAGCGCTCGATGACGGCGCCCGACTCGTACACGTCTCCGGCGTCACGGCAGCCCTTGGCCCCGGTCCCGGGGGAGCCGTCGCAGAAGCCGTACAGCGCGCGGCGGATCGTGGGGCTCTCGTCTGCATGGACGTGAACTACCGCAGCCGACTGTGGCCGCCCGGCGAGGCCGCATCGGCGTTGCGTCCGCTGGCCCGGTACACCGACATCCTCATCGCCTCCGACGACGAGCTGTCCCTGGTGGCCGACGAGCGGGCGACGACGGAACGCGACCGCGTGGAGTCGCTTTTCGAGAGGGGCGTGAACGAAGTGGTGATCAAGCGCGGGGCCGACGGGGCCGAGGTGTTCCACGCCGGCGGCTCGACGTCCCTTCCGGCCCGGCCGGTCCAGGTCCGCGACACGGTCGGCGCGGGCGACGCGTTCGTCGCCGGTTACCTTTCCGGCCTTCTCGACGGCGATCCGGTGCCGGCCCGGCTGGCACGAGCCGTTGCGACCGGTGCCTTCGCGGTCGCCTCCAGCGGTGACTGGGAAGGCTCGCCGACACGTGAGGAGATAGACCTGCTGTCCGTCGCACCAGGCAGCACGATCAGGTGACTTTCATGGAAGGTGACCGCAGATGAGCACGGAACACGACGGCAGATCCCGCGCCCCCCGCACTCCCCCGGGCCACGGTATGCAGGCGCAGCCACCACCGGACCAGGACCGGCCACCCCTCGACACGGACACCGAATGGCAGGCGTGGACCCCAGGGCGCTACCAACTGGCGGAGGGGCTGCGTCTGCACGACGACATCATGGTCTTCGTCGACCTCCTGCGCGGTGCGCTGTACCGCTGTCCCGACCGGGCCGGCAAAACCGCCGAGCGGCTGCTTCGCCTCGACGTGCCGCTGGGGGCGGTGGCACCTCTCGCGGGCTCCCCCGGCGACTGGATCGTGGCCGCGGGTCCGGGCATCGCCCTCGCCCTGCGCGGACGGTCTCTTGAGTGGCTGGCCCGGCCGGAGGAGAGCGCCGCGGCCCCCATGAGAATGAACGACGCCGCCTGCGACCCGGCCGGGCGCTTCTGGGTCACGAGCATGGCCCGCACGGGCACCGGCGCGGTCGGCAGCCTGTACCGGGTCGATCCGGACCGCCGTGTCCACCGCGTGCTGCCCGGCCTCACCGTTCCCAACGGTCCCGCCTTCAGCGCCCGTGGCAACCTTATGTATCTTGCCGACAGCGCCGAGCGGATCATCAGGAGGTTCACCGTCGATCCGGACACCGGCACCCTCGGCGCACACGAGACGTTCGCGCGGCTCGCGCCGACCGAGGGACGTCCCGACGGCATGATCGTGGACAATGCGGGCCATCTGTGGGTCGCACTGTGGGGCGGTGCGGAAGTGCGCCGCTACGCACCGGACGGCAGCGTGTCAGCGCGCCTGCGCCTGCCGACGCCCAACCCCAGCAGCGTGGCCTTCGGACACGGCCGCATGTACGTGAGCACAGCACGTCACCGCTTGGAGTGTCCGGACCCGCTGGCCGGAGCGGTACTGACATGCCGGACGCCGTGGTCGGCGCCGGCCGCGCAGACGTTCCGCCCGGAATCCGCACAGCACTCTGCGTAGCAGCACAACCGAAGGATCGTCGGCTTTCTTCTCCGGAGGGCTGGCGCTTATTTCGTATATCGAATACCTTCCTCTCGCCCGTCCCCTGTTCAAAGATGGAGACTCCCATGACCACAGTCGTGGTTACCGAAGACAATGAGATGGACCCGCGGCGCGCCAAGGCCAACCGCCGCACGATGGTGGCGAGCACCGTCGGCACGGTCATGGAGTGGTACGACTTCAACCTCTACGGCCTGGCCTCGGCGCTGGTGTTCGGCCCGCTGTTCTTCGGTTCGTCCTCCACCGGCGGCACTCTGGCCTCCTTCGCCACGTTCGCCGTCGGTTTCGCCGCCCGCCCGATCGGCGGCATCCTCTTCGGCCACCTCGGCGACCGCATAGGGCGCAAGACCGTCCTGCTGATCACCATGGTCGGCATGGGCCTGGCCACAGCCCTGGTCGGCGTCCTGCCCACCCACGCGTCGATCGGCGTGTGGGCCCCCGTCCTGCTGATCGTCCTGCGCGTATGCCAGGGCATCGCCGTGGGCGGCGAGTTCGCCGGCGCCACGCTGCTGACGGTGGAGAACGCCCCACCGGGCAAGAGAGGCCTGTACGGCGCCATTCCCGCAATGGGCACCGGCGCGGGCTTCGTCCTCGCCAGCGCCGTCTTCGGTCTCGTCTCCATGCTGCCGGACAGCTCGTTCAACAGCTGGGGCTGGCGCGTGCCGTTCCTTGTCAGCGCGGTGCTGGTGCTGTTCGGCCTTTGGGTCCGCAAGGGCATCGACGAGACGCCGGTCTTCGCCGAGCTGGAGGACCACGGTCAGAGGGAGCGTTTCCCGCTCCTCGTCGCTCTCAAGAAGCAGCCGGGCGCGATGCTGCGCACCATGGGCATCACCGTCTCCGGGTTCGTCTGGGGCTACCTGATCCAGGCCTTCGCCCTCGCCTACGCCACCGGCACCCTGCACCTGTCGAAGTCGACCATGCTGTGGGCCATCGCCCTCGCCTCCACCCTGGAGATCGTCGCCATCCCGTTCTGGGGCTGGCTGTCCGACAAGATCGGCCGTCGCATGATGGTCACAATCGGCCTGGTGTGCACGGTCGCCTACGCCTTCCCCTTCTTCTCCCTGCTGGAGACCAAGAGCACCCCGCTGATCTACCTGGCCATGGTGCTGGCCATCCCGATCTGCAAGGACATGGTCTTCGGGCCCCAGGCCGCCCTGGTCGCCGAGCAGTTCGACGCCCGCGTCCGTTTCAGCGGCGTCAGCGCCGGCCGTGAGATCGGCGGTGCGATCTTCGGCGGCACCGCCCCCTTCATCGGCACAGCGCTGCTGGCATCCAGCCACTCCGTCGCCCCCGTCGCGCTGTACGTCATCGCCGGCTGCGTCGTGACGTTGATCGCCGTGTTCGCGGGCAAGGAGACGGCGCACAGCGCACCCGAGGAATACGCGACCACCCCCGCCTGAGCCGGTACCGCACCGCAGCCCGGATCTACCCAGTGGAGTACGACATGAGCAATACCTCTCTTCCCATCACCAAGGTCGAGGCACTGGCCCTGTCCGCCAGCTTCGCCGACCTGTACAACTCGCCCGACGACGTCCCTGACTGGCTGCGCTTCCCAGCCTCCAGTCACCGCGTTCTGCCACGCCACGGCCAGTACGCGACGCTCGTCAAAGTGCATGCCGAGGACGGCAGCGTCGGCATCGGCGAGTGCTACGGCCTGCCCTCTCCCCAGGTCACCGCCACCGTGGTCGCCACTGTCCTGGCGCCACTGCTGGTGGGACAGGACGCCCTCGCCACCACGGCGGTCTGGGACCGGCTCTTCAAGGGACAGGCGGCCGGCGGCCACAACCGCGGGTTCTACCTGGAGGCGCTGGCGGGCATCGACCTCGCGCTGTGGGACCTGCGGGGCAAGGTAGCCGGGCAGCCCGTGCACCGGCTGCTCGGCGGACCGGTCCGCGAGCGCATCGACTGCTACGCCAGCCCGGTCTCCCTGCACGGCGACCCCGAGGACTCGGCCCGCCAGGCACTGGACTACGTCGGCAAGGGATTCCGCGCCCTGAAGGTGAAGATCGGCCGAGGCGAGCGCACCGATCACGCCCACCTCACTGCCGTGCGCGAGGCTGTCGGCCCTGACATCGACATCCTCACCGACGTCAACTGCGCCTACGACCTCGACGAGGCCACCCGCGTCGGCCGGGTCCTGCGCGACCTGAACATCAACTGGTACGAGGAGCCCCTCCAGGTCGACGACCTGCGCAACCTGGCCGAGCTGCGCCGCCGTACCGGTCTGACGATCGTCAACGGCGAGACCCACTTCACCCGGTTCGACCTGCGCGACTCACTGCTGCACCAGGCCATCGACGTCTTCATGCCCAACGTGGCCCGATGCGGCGGCATCACCGAGGCCACCCGGATCGCGGCCCTCGCCTCCGCCTTCCACGTCGACATCGCCCCGCACGGCGTCGGCTCCGGCGTCAGCCTGGCCGCGGCCCTGCACCTGTGCGCGGCCACCCCCAACCTGCGCACCTACGAATACAACCGACTGCCCAACCCCATCCGCGAGAACATCCTGGTCAATCCGCCGGAGTTCCGCGAAGGCGCCCTGACCGTCCCCACCGGCCCCGGTCTCGGCATCGAGCTCGACGAGTCAGTGGTCGACCGCTACACCGTCGCCCGCCTCTGAGCGGCTGCGACGTGCCCCGCCTGGCCTTCCTCGCATGGAGTGGCCGGACGGCCTGTCTCATCCCGGAGTGACGTCCGGTGCCCGTCTCATGCTGACGTGATGAGCACGGCCGCCTGAAGGTCGGCGACTACCTGTCCCCGTGGGACCGCGCCGAGGCGTCCTTCGGCTCGGGGACCGGCTACGACGACCTCTGCATCGCCCAGCTCACCGAACTACTCACCTGCTACGGCCCGGTGTTCTCGGTGTGGCTGGGCGGACTGACCTGCAAGATCCATTTGGTTGGTGAGGGCGGGTGCTACCCGCTCGCCTTCGTCATCACGCCTGGCCAGTGGGGTGACGCCCCACAGTTGATTCCCGTGCTGGAAAAAATCCGTGTTCCTCGGCCGGACGGCGGACACCCGCGCACTCGGCCCGACCATCTTGGAGGCGACAGAGCCTACTCGTCGCGCCGCAACCGTCGTTACCTGCGGCGACGCCAGATCAAGCACACCATTCCGGAACGCAGAGGCCAACGGGCTGACCGTCAACGCCGCGGCAGCAACGGTGGCCGTCCGACCGGCTTCAACAGAGACATCTACAGGCGTCGCAATGAAGTGGAGCGAACGATCAACCGGCTCAAGACCTTCCGCGCGGTCGCAACCCGCTAAGACAAGCGAGCCTACGTATTCCACGGTACCGTCGCGGTCGCCTCGATCCGGCTGTGGCTCTGCACCTGAGACGGAGTCACTCGCTCCCAATACACCGCCCACGAATCGGTCCGCGATTGCGGTCGGGGCGTGCCGGGCTGGCAGGTCGGCTGATGATTGATCAGCAGGCAGCCTGCCGGGCGAGCACGAGTTCGGTACTCGGCTTGTGGCTGGTCGGTCGGTGGGCTGAGCGGTCCGCTATCAGTGAGGCGATCGCCTGGTGGGTCTCGGCATAGTCCTCGCGGGGGCTGGTGCAGCGCTGGAGCGGGCGCCACTGCCGCAGCTCGGCGTTGGCGTGTTCGACGCAGATCCGCTCCGAGGACTGCCGTCGGCGCATCTCCCGCCAGGCGTGATGCTCGCCGAGCGGCGCGTCCTCCTTCGGCTTCTTCGGCGGGGCGCCGATCTGGTCGGGGAATTCCTTGGCCAGCCCTCATCGGCCTCGGCGGTCATTCGGGCGGAGGCGGAACTGCTCGGCGATGCCCTCGGTGCGCATGGCAGTCTGGTCGTGCATGCGGCCCGGGCGGTCCGCGCCCGACCACAGTAGGCGGCCCTGGCCGTCGCTGATGGTGGTGGTCTTGATGGTGTTCTGCTTCTTCTTGCCGGAAACGAAGGCCCGTCGCCCGGGCCGGGTGCCTTCGGGCGGCGGACCTGGGGCTCGGCACCGTCGATCCGCAACCGGATCCCTTCGGCCTCGGCGTAGGCGAACACAGC
This sequence comes from Streptomyces sp. NPDC048295, assembly GCF_040652135.1. Taxonomy (NCBI): domain Bacteria; kingdom Bacillati; phylum Actinomycetota; class Actinomycetes; order Kitasatosporales; family Streptomycetaceae; genus Streptomyces; species Streptomyces sp. NPDC048295. The sequence continues at coordinate 126,253 of NZ_JBEZLL010000013.1, read as the reverse complement.
CGCCAGGGTGCGCGGTCGGATACCTGGACAGTCAGGAACGGCGAAGCCGCGCGCCGCCAGCAGTGGGCGGATCTCGCCGATGGTACGGGAGATTGTGGAGCGGGCGGTGCCGTACAGCTCGGCGAGCACGGCGTGCGGGAGCCCGGTGCGCGGGTGGACCAGGGTGACGAGCAGGCGGTCGGTGAGGACCAGGTCGTGCCTCGGCCCGGCACCGGCCTCTCACTGCCGCTCAGCACCACGGCGCTCACGGAGCTCCGACTCACACCGGACGAGCCAGGGATCGGCCAACTCATCGATCAAATAGCCGATATGTGAACGGGAGATGCCGCAGAAGGCGGGATGGGACAAGGCCGTACGGGCCCACTTCTTGGTCAGACTCGATCGGCCAGGCGGAGTACTGCATCCAGTCCGCGGCACGAACCGGGAGTGGCTCGACCGGGCAGCACATACGAGCGCAGTCCCGCCCCGGCCGCGCCACCGTCCTTCGCGGGATGGTCGCCCACCATCAGTGTCTCCTCCGGAGCGACACCCAGCTCATGGCAGGCATGCTGAAACAGCAACGGATCCGGCTTCTCCGTGTCGTGTTCGTAGGAATGCACCCAGGACGAAAAGTAGTGGTCAAGGCCATGGTGGGCGAAGGTGGCCCGCAGATCCCAGCCCACATCGCTGACGACCCCCAAAGCCACGCCGCTCTGAGTCAGTCGGACCAGTGTGCACTCGGTGTCTTCGTAAGGCACCCAATGTTCCGGGGCCTGGAGCTGCTCATAGAGCACGCCAGCGACCGGTGCCAACTCGCGAACTGAGGCGTACCAGGTGGTGAAGGCATGGCGATGTGCTCTTGAGGACACGTCGCGGCCACGCTGGGCCTCGATCACGTCGGGATCCGACAGGCCGGCTTCGAGCCCGCTCAGCATGACGTCCATCGCTGCCTCGTCCACGGGTTCAGGCATCGCCGCTCGGATCCGGTCTGAATAAGCGCCGATCTGGAACAAGGTGCCGGAGAAGTCGAAGAGGACGGCCCGTACGGCCAGTGGCGCCTGCGAGGCGCCACAGACGCGGATGGGCCCTTCAGGCCCGCAGGCAGGGAGACGAGTCATTGGACCTTCCTACCGCAGGCCGGTCGAGAATGACCAGGTATATACGACCTGCGCGACGGCGGCCCCAGTTGCCGTCCGACAACTCGCTGGCCGGGCGGAACAATTGGCAGCTGCTCGAGACCGGCTGGGGGCGTCGGACCGCGGTCGGGCCGCACTGGCAGATCTTGAGGAGACCGGGGCATCCCCGGAGACCCGGGCCGGGGCATCGGCGGTTCTCGCCGAGGAGATCGAGACCGATCCCCAGTTGCAGCACGCACTGACGGTTCGCCTGAGCGCACCGCATGCTGTAGTCGGTGTGGTCATCGCCCGCAGCCGGATGCGTGGCGACGACCCGATCCTGGTCGGCAGCGGGACGCTCAACTTCAGGAAGCCGATATCAGCGGCCGGCGTGGTGGCGCTCGTGCTGGGCGTGCTGGTGGTCCTCGCCGTGATCGTCCTCGCCGTGTACGGCGGGACCGGATCCTTGGTTCTGACGACTCTCCGGAAAGCGGCCGCAGCTCGACATCCGCGACAGCCGACAAGAACGATGGTTCGGCGTCAGGCAGCGGCAGCGACGAGAGGACCACTACGCCTCGGGCGCTGACTGAGAGGGCGTTTGAGATCTGGCGTGTCGCATGGCCGGTGCGGTCGTTGGGGACTGCGTGAGTGCTTCTGGGGGCAGGTATCCGTCGGACCTGACGGACGAACAGTGGGCTCTGGTGGAGCCACTACTACCGGCCGCGAGGGTGGGGCCGAAGGGCGGACGGAGGGAGAAGCATCCACGGCGGCGGATCGTAGACGCGATCTTCTATGTCGTGCGGACCGGGTGTGCCTGGCGTCAGCTGCCGAAGGACTTTGCGCCCTGGCCGACCGTGTACTGGTACTTCACGTGGTGGCACGATGACGGAACCGTAGAGCGGCTGCACGACGCGCTGCGCGACCAGGTCCGAGTGGCCGACGGCCGCAGCGCCGAACCTAGCGCGGGGCTCATCGACTCGCAGTCCGTGCGCACGGCCGACACCGTCCCCGTTTCCACCAGAGGGTTTGACGCAGGCAAGAAGGTCAAAGGCCGCAAGCGGTTCATCGTCACCGACACGCTCGGCCTCCTGCTGGCGGTACACGTTGTTGCTGCGAGCGTCCAGGACCGTGACGGCGCGAAACGTTCTTTGCTTTGGACTCGCCTCGACCATCCGAGCATCCGGAAGGTCTGGGCGGACCAGGGCTTCTCCGGAAGGCTGGTCGATTGGAGCGCTTCGATCCTCGGCCGTGAGCTGGAGATCGTCCGTAAAGCGCCTGACCAGCGGGGCTTTCAGGTCCAGCCCAAGCGTTGGGCCGTTGAGCGGACGTTCGCCTGGATGACCGCGCACCGGCGGCTTGCCCGTGACTACGAGACCGATCCCGCCCGGTCCGAGACCATGATCCGGTGGGCGATGATCGGCATCATGGTCCGCCGGCTCACCCGAGGTTGCCCGGCCAAACGGCCAGGACCACGGCGCCTTCAGTGGACAGGCCCGTAGTAGGTGGCAGGCATCTGCAACGCGTCAGGAATTCTGGACGGCGCCTACGAACCGTTCGACCTTGCTCCGCAGATCTGACGAGAGGCCGGAGAGGCCGTCGACGATGAAGGTCAGTTGCCTTGCAAGCTCCGGATAGGTGCTCCAGACAGCTGGGTTCCTGGTCAGGACCGCGCGCAGCAGGTCGCCCTCGTACATGTCGCCTTCAGCCAGCGGGTTGTCGCGAAGCACCTCCACCGCGAGCGGAAGAAGCACCGGCAGCCCAATGTCCTGCCCGATCAGCAGGCGCAAGTCCTCAACGGTCAGAGTCCCGACCGGCCGGCTCCGCAGAGCATGCGCCGTCGCCATGAGATAGGTGGCGTCGGGCGGGGGCGCCTGCCAGCGATCACGTTCGAGCTCCTCAAGGGACCGACTACGGTCGATAGATACAGCCACCAGACGATTCTCTCGTGAATGCGTGTGGTCGGGTAGCCGGAGACCAGCGGTGGTCTCCGGCTACCCGACCACCAGGCGAGATCTCAAACACGGTCTGAGGCCGAGACGGAGAACGTGGTGCCTCGACTGGAGGACATGATGTCAGGCTGGGCAGTCTTCAGCGTACCTAACGGATTCCCCTCCGAAAGAGACAAGAGCTGTAGCGAGGGAACCGCGATCTACGAGAACCCGGAAGAGAACTCGGGCAATCTCCAGGTACTTTACCACGTGACCGCGTGCCGAGACGTCCGAACGGTGATCGATGTGTTTGCGGAGTTGTTGAAGGGTGTCGAAACCCCAGCGATCCGAAAGAGACGCGTATCGCCATGCCGAGGTGTGGTGATGAGAGCTTCGCGACCAGGTACACCGACACCGGCGGGCAAAGAGACTCGAACGGCGATCATGTCGAGGTGCGGGCTCGGGTGGGACGGTCTTCATCGACATGACCTTCGGCCCGATCGGCGACGGCCCCTACAGGCTCGACTTCCTGGAGCGGGCCAGGAGCTCATGCAACTCGTCTGCGACCGGGCTGTCGCTTCGTAGAGCACTCCCTGACCGCCTCCGCCCGGGAGCGGCGCGGGCGTCACAATGCCTCGAGCACGGCGTCGCAAAGGGACTCACGTCCCTGGGGCGAGGAACCGGCGGGCGCCGCGGAGCCTGGTCCGGAGCCGGTCCTGGGTGGCGCGGCTGTCGAGGCGGACGTCGAGTGCTCCGGGATATGCGCTCTCGGCCCGCAGGCCGGTAGGGAGCCGGGAGTCGTCGAGCCTGTCGCGCCGGGCGATGAGGGTGCCGAGTTCATGGCGGCTCACGGCATCGGTTCCTGCCAGGTGGTGGACGCCGGACAGGTCGCTCGACGCGAGTTCCAGCAGGGCGGCGGCCAGGTCGGCGACGTGTACGGGGCAGCGGATGTCGTCGGTGAACAGGACACCCGTACGGGTGCCTGCCGCGAACTCGTGCACCGCGCGGACGTGTTCCGATCGCCGGTCGCCGATGATCAGGGAGGTTCGGGCGACGACGGCGCCCGGGTTCACGAGGCGGACGCCGGTCTCCGCCGCGGCCTTCGCGGCGCCGTAGGGGGTGAGCGGGTCGGGAAGGCAGGATTCGTCGTAGTGGACGCGGGCGCCGGAGAACACGGCGTCGCTGGATACATGGACCAAGCGGCTGCCACGCTTCGCCGCGGTCATCGCCAGGCGGACCGGTCCCTCGGCCGTGACCGTCCAATCGGGCCCGCCGCTCGTCGCGTTGACGACCACGCGAGGTTCCACCTTGGCCATGACTGCCTCGATGCGGTCAAAGTCGCGTAGGTCGAGGGCGTGCCATGAGACCTCCGGAGTGCTGACGGGCCGGGTGGCGAAGGTCGCAGCCGTCGAATGGCCCGCTGCTGCTGCCTGGCGGACCAGCTCGGTGCCCAGGAATCCGCTGCCGCCGACGATCAGGATGGTCATGGTGCGACACGGTAGAGGAGGCACCACTCACGCGCTGGTGAGATTGATCAGACTCCGCTGAGACAGGTCAGGAACACCAGCGCGGCGGGTGAAGCAGTGCGAATCCGACAACACGGTTGAGACCGAGTGAGAATCCGCCGGGTTCAGTGCGACAGGACACCAGAACTCTGCCCAATGCTGGCCGCCCGGTGACCCTGATGACAGCACGCTTGCCTTGGTGTCAACTATCGTGCTTCGGCTCGTGGGCGGAAATTCGGCGGTCACGCATTCGCTCCTGGTCAGTAATCCAGATCCAGGTAGTCGATGTCGTTGATTACCACGTCTGACAGTCCCATGGCGCGAACTCCGCCGTCCTGGAAATACACGTCCTTGAATCCTTCGGCGATGATTCCGAGCATCTGCTGGTCGCCGGCCCCGGAGTCGCCGGCATCGAAGAGGCGTTGCGCGTACTCCGGGGGGGGGAGGTGCACGGTGAGGCGGCGGAACCGTCCGTCGTCGGTCGTGCCGACCGGCGCGGTGTAGCCGAACCGGGCTCGGGTCTCGACCGTGATGCCGCCGGTGGTGGCGGCTTGCTTACGACGGCGCTTGCGGACCTGCGGCTGCCAGCGGGAGCGCACCGCGGAGTCGATGCGGGCAGTGATGTCCTTGGGCGGGTGCTTCCGCTCGCCCTTGCGGTAGCGCTCCACCGATCTTTGGGTGACCCCGAGTTCTTCGGCGACGGCCCTGGTTGTCTTGAGCTGCTTGAGCAGGTAGTTGATGCGGCCGGGAGGGTCTTGGGTGGCTCCCGGGTGAAGCGCTTCCGGTCGGCCCGCTCGATGGCGCCCTCGATCCCCCCATGCCCTACTCCCCTTCGTCCAGGACGGCATCGCCGCCCTGGATGTGGCGGGCCGGGTTCAGCCCCTTCTCCATCAGGTCGACCGCCCACAGCATCGACTGGACGCTCTCCAGCTTCGCCAGGCCGGGCGTGGGCCCGAGGCTGGACCCGCCCGGCTGCGGCTTGCCCGAGGCCGCGTACGGGAGGAAGTCCAGCGGGCTGCTGCCGGGGCTCGGGTAGACGACGCAGTCGGACAGCACGACGAGCGGGAACAGGCCCGTCATCGTCGCCATGTTGCGCAGCTTGCGGTGCATATTGACCCGCGGACCTTGCTGATGACAGCGGCCCGGATGTCGGGGCGCCACGTCGGCCGCGACAGGGCCGGCCACCGCTCGCCCTCCCTCTAGTGGCGGCCCTGCGGGCGCTCGCGGAGCTTGCCGACGCCGCCCTTCACCGTGGCCTTGATCGCGGACAGGACAGCGGCCAAGGCCGGGGCGATCTGCCTGTGCTGCTCCATCGCGGCAAGGAACTCCGCGCCAAGGCGGGACTCTCAGCCGCGCCGTCCCAGCCCCGTCTGCGGATTGCAGATCTGGCACGGCTCGATGTCCGGCTCCGCCAGCGCGATCTCCGCCTCCTCACGGTCGAGGAACCCACCCTCGAGCGCGATCCGTAGCGCCCGCTCCACATCCGCAGTGGGACGACCCGCGGAGACGAGGTCCAGCCGTCCGCGGCCTCCGCCGCCAGGCCGGACACCGTTCAGAGCAGCCTGGACGCCTTGGTGCTCGACGACCGGACGCCTGCCGCGCCGGCGAGCGTCGCGGACCGCGAGGGCCGGACGCGTAACTGCACCGCGGGTGTCGGCGACCTCAGGACCGGGGCGAAGGTACCCAAGGACGGGCAGGTGCGGGCGGGCAGCAACCCGGTGTGGACGGCGGTCCCGCCCGCCTCGGGGACGCTGTGCACGGTCCAGGTCACCGGAGAGCATCACCGCGCTGGGCCACAACGGCCTCTATGGGCAGCTGCGTCGGCCGTATGACCCATTCCAGGTCCCGTTCCAGGCGCTGAGCGACCCCTCGAACGTTGGAAGGAACATCGCCCCTTTCTTGGACAAGTTGGCTGTAGATCGGGGTCTCGCGAGACATTGGATTTCTGCCTTCTCGTTCTGGTCTGCAGGAGCAGGAGAGATTGTCGTTGTACTCCCCACACACGCAGCATCGTCTTGACTCAAGCTACGGATGCAGGCGCCAGCCGGTCCAGGGGCGTCCCCCGTCGCTTCCCGGCCGCGAGGTCCGAGCTCACTTGCGGGCGACGAAGCCCCACTGATCGACAGGCTCAATACCTTCGTCGCCTCGGTTCGGACGCCACAGGGAAATGGACCCGAATCCCGGGGCGACCAACTCCATCCCGTCGGCGCTCGCGAGGATCTCCTCGGGGCTGCGCACCAGGTAGGCCGGAGTGTCTCCGGCCGCGTAGGCCTCCTGGGCCGCCAGTGTCTGCGGGGTGGCGATCGTGTCGCACAGGACCAGGTGGCTGCCTGCCACCGTGCCGGCCATGTAGCGGCGCATGAGGTCGATCCCGGCCCGGGGCTCGACGTGCCCCAGCGTGGACAGCACCATGACGGCTACAGGTTGCGTCATGTCCAGGGTCTGTGCGGCTTCGTGGAGTACCTGTTCGGCGTCGAGCATGTCGGCGTGGACGTAGTTCGTCATGCCGTCCGGTGCGCTCTTCAGGAGGGCGCGGGCGTGGGCCAGGACCAGGGGGTCGTTGTCGACGTAGACGATGCGTGCCTTGGGCTGGACGGTCTGCGCGACCTCGTGGGTGCTGTTCTGAACAGGGAGCCCGGTCCCGATGTCGAGAAACTGGGTGATTCCCGCTTCGCCTGCCAGGTATCGGACTGCTCGGGTCTGGAACGCGCGTGAGGCCAGGGCGAGATCCCGTGTCTGGGGGTAGCTCGCGATGACCTGGTCCCCCAGGGCTTGATCCACCGGATAGTGGTCCTTGCCCCCGATCCAGTAGTTCCAGACTCGGGCCGAGTGGGGTACACCGCTTTGAAACTCGGCTTCGGGTTCGAAGTTGTTGTTCATGTGCGTGCTCACTTCTTGTCACAGGTCTGGCGGTGGGACTGGATTCAGCTTGCAGACCAGAGGGTTCGCGAGTCGCTCCGTTGCAGATTGACGATGCGAAAGCTCAGTCCTTGTGCGGTCCGAGAGTCGTCTCGGACCGCGCGGCGGAGGAACAAGCCCAAGGTGTGGAGGTCGCGCGTCCTGATCAGCCCGGAGAGCCCGGTCCAGTCCGTGGAATCGTAGCCGTACTGGTCGGTGAAGTCGCGGACCGGTTCGGGGATACGGCCGAACCTGGCCCCTCGGATCGTGATTTGCGAGGTCGAGTTCGCGAGGCCCGGTCGAGGCTTCGTCCCGGTCGCCGAGCCGAACCCTTGTGCCGTCCCACCTCTACGTACAATTCCTGTGGTTGACCGGAGCTTCTTGGGCGTTGAGTGCGTCAGCTGGGCGCTGGTCCCTTTTCAGCAATACGGCTATGAGGACAGCGCCGAGCGTGAGGAGGACGGCACCTACGATGAGCGCGAGTGAGAAGCCCTCCGTCGCAGCGTGGAGGAGGTCGTCCTGTGCGGCCAGGGTGTCGCTGCGACGCGTGGCCAGAGCGACGAGCACTGCCACCCCCACGGCGCCGCCGACTTGTTGAACGGAGCTCAGAACAGCTGAGCCGAGCCCGGCGTTCTCCTCGGTGGTACCGGTGAGCGCGGCGACGGTCAGGGCGGGCAGACTCAGTCCGCATCCGAGGCTCGTGACGAGCATGCCGGGCAGCACTCCGGAGGCGTAGCCGTCGCCCGGTGCCACGCCGGACAGCAGCAGGAGTCCGGCCGCGCTGATCAGGAACGAGATGATGAGGGCCGGGCGTACGCCGAGCCTGATCACTGCTCGGGAGGAGAGCCACATGCCCGTCAGGATGCCTGCGCAGTAGGGCAGGTAGGCGAGGCCGGCCGTGAGGGGACGGTAGTGGAGCACGGTCTGCAGGTGAACCATCAGCAGGAAGGCCATCGCGTACATGGCGGCGGAGAACAGCAAGGTCGCCCCGTTGGCGGCGGCGCGGAACCGGAAGGACAGGAACGACAACGGCACCAGTGGCTCGGCGGTTCGTGCCTCGCCCGCGACGAAGACGACGGCCAGGAACACGGCCAGGACCAGGGGCCCGACGGCGGTGGTGTCTCCCCAGCCCGACTGCCCTGTCCGGAGCAGTCCGTAGACCAGGGACACCAGGGCGCCGGTACCCAGCAGGGCACCGGGTACGTCGAGGCGTACCGCGCGCCCGGCCCGGCTCTCGGGGACCAGGCGCGGGAGCAGCGCCAGGGCCGCGAGGGCCACCGGCAGGTTGATCAGGAAGATCCAGCGCCAGGATGCGAGGCCGGTCAGCGCGCCGGAGATCACCAGGCCCGTCGTTCCGCCAAGCCCCGCGATGCCGCCCCAGATGCCAAACGCCTTGGTGCGCTCCTCGGTACCGGGGAAGAGGAGTGTGATCAGTGCCAGCGCGGCGGGGCTGGCCATGGCCGCTCCCGCACCTTGGATGAAACGCCCGGTCACGAGCTGCCAGGGCTCCTGCGCGAGCCCGCAGACGAGGCTCGCCGCACCGAACAGCGCCACACCGGTCAGGAAGACGCGTCTGCGGCCCAGCAGGTCGGCCATGCGGCCGAACAGCAGCAACAGCCCGCCGAAGGCGAGGAAATAGGCGTTGACGACCCAGGCCAGACCCGCGGTGCTGAAGCCCAGGTCATCGCGCATGCTGGGGAGCGCGACACTCACCACGTTGTCGTCCAGGACGAGCATGAACTGCACGAAGCACAGCACTACCAGGGCCGGCCCCCGGCGCCCAACGACGTTGGTTGTGGCTGCGGTTGATAGCGACGTCATGCCGGACGCCCTGTCCTCGTAAGCGGCTTGTGCGAACCGTGGTAGCGCCGGTGGCGCGGATGATTGATCGGCATGAGAGGACGCTATGCACCGGCTGTGTCGGCCGCGATGCGCTATGGGGCCATGTTGTATCGCATCGGGGACATAGTCTTGGGAGCATGACCGATGCCGTCGTGGGGGCCGTCCCGGCCGGGGTGGGCGCAATCGTCGTCGGGCACTTTCCGTTGGCGTCCGGGCAGTGGTTTGTCCCGCACAGCCACCCGCAGCACCAGTTGGCCTGGGCGCGGCGTGGGGTGCTCGGCGTCGCTGTCGACGATGCCTACTGGGTCCTGCCGCGTACACGGGCGTTGTGGCTGCCCGCGGGGGTTGTCCACCGGACCGGCGCGACCCGCGACGCGGTGCTGTGCAGCCTCTACTTCGAACCGGACAGATGCGATCAGGACTGGACGGAACCCACGCCGGTCGGAGTCGACGGGCTGCTGGCCCACCTGATCGCCTACCTCAGCCGCGAGAATCTCCCCGATGACGCCCGGCTACGGGCCGAGGCGGTCGTGCTGGATCTGCTGCGCCCCTTGCCGGCCACGCCCATCGATGTGCCGGACCCCGCCGATGACCGCGTACGCGCCGTGGCCGACGCGCTGCTCGCCAACCCCGCCGACCCCCGAAGTCTTGAAGCACACGCACGGGCCGCCGGGGTAAGCCGACGCACCCTGACCCGGCTGTTCGTCCAGGACACCGGCATGAACTTCGACCGCTGGCGAACCCATGTGCGGCTGCGTGCCGCCCTTCCCCTCCTCGCCGAGGGCCAGCCCGTTTCCCGCGTCGCACATACCATCGGATACGCGACACCGAGCGCCTTCCTCGCGGCGTTTCGACGAACCGTCGGCACCTCCCCAGGACGCTACCTCCATGGCGACGCCTCACTTGAGGCATCGGCCACGAGCACCGCCGATCAATGAGCGCTGCAGGCGTTCGGACCCAAGGAAACGGGGGGAGCCCGGCGCCTCGCCGTGAGCGCCTGCCGGGCGGTAGATCGGAGCCGCCGAGCCGAGGGCGCCGGCACATTGTCCAAGTCATCACGCGACAGGCACGCAGGAGTTTGGGTGCCGTGATGCAGCAAAGGCCACCTGGAAGCGATGCAGTCTCGCGCTCATCATCCCAATAGACCCACTCCGCTATACGGACAACGAAGCGTGCTCATCCATCGACCGGTTCTCGAACACCGTCAGCGCGGCACAGGCAGGCGGAACTGCCGGTGTTCGAGAACGGTGCCCAGAAAGGGCGTCGCTACGGCGCACCGATTCGGCTGCGCAGATCTCAGGCCCTCACGATTCTGCGTCCGCGCCTGAGAAGCCGTTGCCATACCGATCATGGAGTCTGTCGATCGAACGGGAGTCTCGACCGGGTGATCGCGGGCCTTGCCCGGCATGAGAGCAGGGCCTGGCGGTATGCGGGGAAAATCCAGGGGAGCGGACAGCCGCGCGCTGCTACGGTCGGGTGCCATGAGCTGGCTTCCCGATGACTTCGTCCACCCTGTCCTGGTACCGCTGCCGGGCGGTGGTCATCACCTCCGGCCGATCCGGGAGGTGGACACCCCGCTCGACTATCCGGCTGTGATGGGTTCGCGCGAGCGGCTGTGGACCATTTTCGGCCCGGCCTGGGGCTGGCCCGCGGACACCATGACCTACGAGGCCGACCAGGCCGACCTGTTGCGGCACGAGAAGGAGATCGCCGCGCACCAGTCCTTCAACTACGCGCTGTTCGACGCGGCGGAGACAGTTCTGCTCGGCTGTGTCTACATCGACCCACCGGAGAGGACGGGCGCGGACGGCGAGATCTCCTGGTGGGTGGTGGACGAGCTGGTGGGCAGCAAGGTCGAGCAGGCCCTCGACGCGCTGGTGCCGCAGTGGATCGCCGCCGACTGGCCGTTCGAGCAGCCGCGCTTCCTCGGCCGCGAGATCTCCTGGTCGGACTGGCTCGCCCTTCCGCAGCATCCCGACACGTAAGTGGTTGTTACCCGTACCGATCTCGAAGGCTGTCGGTCGAACGGGAGTCTCGGCCGGGTGACTGCGGCGGTTTCCGCCAAGAGGGAGATCAGCTGTCCGCAGAGAAGGAGCTGATCTGTCCGCCTACAGAGATCTTGCGCTGTCCGCTCTCAGCGGCATCCGCTGACCAGGAGAACCGCTTCTCAGACGCTTTTACCGAGACACGACGAGGTATGAGTAGAGCCAGGTCACGGGGATGCAGCGGTAGCCGCGTGCGTAGCCCGTAGGCCATGTACTCCTGGCCGTAAACGGCACTGCCAGGAGTACATGCCCCCGATGTTGGTGACCTGGGTGGTTCGGTACTGCTGCGTGCCTTGCATCGCTACGGAGGCCGCCTGCGAAACGCGCGTCGATGCCTGCACGGACGCGGACGTCGGCTCGGCTTCGGCGACGCCGCCGAAGCCGAGCGCCATGGCAGCCATGAACACCAAAGCGCCGGCCGCCCTACCGAAGCTCCGTCTCCTCTGATCTCGAAACGTGGTGGTGCGAGGGGCGGAACTGTCGCAATGACCTACCAGGTGGGCCCGGAGTGTGGGCGCTCCTCCGCGCGGCGGCGGGCCTCCTCGGCGAACCGCGCCTGGCGGTCGGCCTCCTGCTTGGCCTGGAATTCCGCGTACTCCTGCTCGGAGCGCCTGCGCGCTTCCTCGATGATGCGCAGTTCGTCGTCGCTCAGCGGCATGACGGCGTCCTCTCTGTCGTGGTGGCCTGTCGCCCCCGTTGCTTTGAGTTTTCGCTGGTGGGAGGTTGTTGCGCAGCCCGGTTCCGGCGACGAAACAATCCGGCCCCGACTGTGACGCCCGACGCGAAACCCTCTTGTCAGCGGAGCACCGGAACCGGTTAGGTGCGTGATCGGCAGGTCAGGGGCGGATGGTGTTGTACGGGAGACGGGGCGGGCATGGGGCGTCAGGAGAAGCCGCTCGATCCGGGACAGGGCCCAGTGACGCGGCTGGCCCATGACCTGCGCCGGTTGCGTCGGGAGGCGGGTGGGCCCACGTACGCCGCCATGGCTCGCCGTGCCGGGTACTCGGTGGCGACACTGTCACGGGCGGCTGCGGGCGAGCAGTTGCCTTCTCTGCCCGTCGTGCGGGCCTACGCGACGGCATGCGGCGCCGACCCCGAGGAATGGGAGGAACGCTGGTATGCCGTGTCCCAGGAACTGGCGGCCCGTGAGCCGGCGGATGCGCCGGGCCCGTATCGGGGTCTGGCAAGGTTCGAACCCGGGGACAAGGACCTGTTCTTCGGCCGGGAAGCACTGAGCGACGATCTTCTGGCCCTCACGAGGGAGCACCGTGTGGTCGCCCTCCTCGGTCCCTCGGGCAGCGGCAAGTCCTCTTTGCTGCGTGCCGGTCTGATTCCCCGACTGCAGCAGGCGGTCCGGTCCGGTGAGGAGGGCCCGGCTGCCATCCGGGTCCTAACCCCCGGGGCGCACCCGCTCGACCGTCACCGGTCCGCGCTCGTCCCCGCGTCGGCGGGCGGGGAGACCTGGGTCGTCGTCGACCAGTTCGAGGAGCTCTTCACGCTGTGTCCCCATCCGGCCGAGCGGGAGGAGTTCGTCGCGGCGCTCCTCGCGGCCCGGGATCCGGGCAGCCGCGTTCGTGTCGTCCTGGGGATCCGCACGGACTTCGCCAGGCGCTGCCACGAGTACTCCGGCCTCGCCAAGGTGATACGCGGCGCGAGCCTGACCATGACCCGCATGAGTACGACCGAACTGCGCGAGGTCGTCGTCGGACCGGCGCGCGCACACAACCTGGTCGTCGAGCGCGCGCTGACAGCCCGGCTCATCGCCGACGTCGCGGAGAGCGGGTCCGCGCTGCCCCTGCTGTCCCATGCCCTCCTGGAGACCTGGAAGCGCCGGAGCGGGCGGACGCTCACCCTTGATTCCTACGAACGGGCCGGAGGTCTCCAAGGAGCCATCGCACAGAGCGCCGAGGGCGTCTATGCCCGGTTCGACGCCACCCGGGCGGACATCGCACGACGGATCCTGCTACGGCTGATCACCCCAGGAACCGACGACATGCCCGACACACGCCGCTCCACGACCCGGGCGGAGCTCGAAGCCCTCTCCGGCAGGCCAGGAGCGGCCGGTCTCCTGGAGGCACTGGGCCGCGCCGGACTGATCACACTCGATGGCGTCGGCGTCAGCCTGACACACGAGGCACTCATCAACGCCTGGCCCCGGCTGAACGACTGGATCGAACAGAGCCGCGAGAAGCTGCACTTCCAGCGTTGGCTGACCGAAGCCGCCGGCGCGTGGGAAGCGATCGGACGGGAACGGGGCGTGCGGATATCCCCGATCCGCCTGGCACAGCTCGCCGCGCACGCCCCAGATGGCGAGCGGGACGACATCACCCCCCTCGAAGCGGACTTCCTCGCCGCCGGCATGGCCACGCACCGCCGTACGCTCCGAAACCGCCGTGTGACCCGGGCCATGGGATCCCTGCTGGTGGCCACAACCCTGCTGACCGCAGCCATAGCGCGAAGACAGCGGAGATTGCTCCGCGGACATGGCAGCGTCGGGCACGTCGGCCGAAAGGACGGATGACACCAGGACCGGTGTGGCTCTATACGCGAGTTGTGGGTTCTGGCACAGATCTTGGGGAGCCGTCGCGGAGGGTGACGGTGGCTTTCGATTGCAGGGGAGGGTCACGAGCGCCGGGGCCCGTCAGCGTGTGTGGCCGTTCCTGGCTGTGTCCATCAATGCGACGGCGGCCCTGGGTTCCACCCTGGGTGTCGCCGGTCCGAGACGTAGCGCTGGACCAACTTCATGCCAGCACGGTGACCGCGTCGGATCGCCATGTACAGCTCAACCTTGGACATCTGCGGCATGACCAGGCCCTTTCACCAGGAGCACGGCGCTGATGTGGAATATCTCCTGTTCAGCTTGCTCGTTCAGCGTGCTCAGCCGTCCTCGCCTTCCATTGGTCTGTAGTCATCCGCCAGACGACGTTGATCCCCACTTCGCCAGGAGCGACGGGTCCTTCAGGTGCTCGTGTCCGTTCGACCTCAGTGAACCCCAAGCGGAGGGCGACGGCTCCGCTGGCAGGGTTGGCAGCATCGTGATGGATCTCTATGCGGTCGATGCCCGCCAGTTGGAAGCCTTGGCCGACAAGAGCCGCCGTGGCCATCGTGGCCAGACCCTGTCCGGTCCAGTGAGGGTGAAGCCAGTAGCCGATGTCCAGGCCGCCCGCACCGATGCGGCGGAAGAGGGCACAGCTGCCGATCACCGCAGCATCTGACGTGATCGCAAAGCCGAAGACTTGCCTGGCCTCCCACTCTGCCTGGCTCCGGGCGAGGAAATCGGAGGTCTGCTGTCTGCCGTGGTCGGCTGCCCAAGGCATCCATGGCGCCAGATGGTCCAGAGACTCGTGGATCAGGCGTTCCAAGGCGTCGAGGTCGCTCATGCGCCACCGGCGCAATTCAACCTCATCAGAACTGAGACTTTCGGCAGGCTCTTCCATGCACCGGATGCTCTCGCAGCCCATCTGAGGCCGACAACGCATTATCAGCCGCCCCGTTGCCCAACCAGGCGCGGTCGGGACTCGTCAGCCCGGAGTGCTGTCTCATGAACATCTGGAGTGCTGTCTCATGAACATCTACGGATGCTCGGCCTCTCCCCCGCCTCCCGAACTGGGGCTCTGGCTCAACTTCTTTGGTCGTACGGCGCTCCCGCTCGTACCCGCATCAGGGCGATCCCGCCGACCTGCTGGTTTCCCGCGTCCGACGCGCCGTCCTTGCGATCGACGGGCCGGCATCACAGGAGTTGAGCCAGAACCCAAACTGGTGGACAAACGCTGCTGCTGTCAGTGAACTGCGATCTCTTGTCTTCGTGTCAGTACGCGACCTGCGCGTATACAGCCCGGTGAGAGTACCGACACCCCCGATCTCTCATCTCATGACAGTGGTAGCACGTCCGGCGAGCCCGATGTATGACTCACGGCGCGTTCATCCAGGCCTACAACGCCCAGGCCGTCGTGGACGACACGCACCGGATCATCACCGCCGCCGACGTCACGACCAACCCCGCCGACGCACTCAACTACACCGGCAGGCTCGACCAATCCGCCGCGAACACCGGAATCCACGCACGTCAGGCGCTCCTCGACGCGGGCTACTGCTCCGACCGGATTGGCTCAGCCGGATTCATCTCCGGCAACCAATACGCGGCCCGCGTGCCGGAGCTGCCTGTCTCCTTCCGGTTGGTGAAGGCAAGCTCGGCCCATGTGATCCAGGTTGCACCCTGCACATCCGACAAGCCGCCACAGCGAACCGAGTCAGGCAGGCCGGAGGGAGACTGAAGCGCTCGACCCGCCAGGTCGATGGCTCACTCGCCAAGTGAAGCGCTCGGTCACATTCGGGTCTGACCGAGCGCTTCAGTTGACCGGCCTGAATGCTCTGGGCAGCGGTCGGTCGGTCATGCTCCCGACGCCGTCCTCATCGGGGTCGACTGCCCGCAACGGGCATCCGGTACCGACACGCTCGGTGAGTTCGGCGCGCAGGGTGGCAAGTGCGGACATACGTGCGTCGACGAGCTTGATCTTTTCCTCGAAGAGCGCGGACAGCGCTTCCGAGGCGTCCGGCGCCTTACGCAATTCCTCGCCGGTCCGCGCGATCTCCGCCAATGAGAATCCGAGTGTCTGTGCGGTGCGGACATAGTGCAGCCAGGCCACCGCCTCGGGCGGGAAGTCCCTGTAGCCGTTGGCCAGGCGTCGGCCCACGACGAGACCGACCTTCTCATAGAACCGAATCGTGTCCCTGGTCACCCCCGCCTGCGCGGCCAGCTCTCCGATGCGCATCCTCAACGCCCCCTTCGGATGATGAACTTGACCTTGGACCGTACTCCACTGTCTAGCGTGAGGCGTCACTGAAACCCGACCGGCCGGAGCCCCGACATGATCCATCTCGACGCCCCCGCACGCCCCATCTATCTTCACACCGTACGCGCGAGCGCCTGGTACGACCTCGCGGTCACTGCGGGGTTCGTGACACCGTGGACGTACGCACTGGTGCACGACGCGCTGTCCTCATTGGGCGACGCACTCATGTGGGGCACTCTGCCCGAACTCGATTCATGGCAGACCCTGTACGCGAATCTGATGGGCTCGGTAGTGGTCGTCTGGGCGGCACTGCGCATCGTCCGGCCGCTGCCGGTACACGGACTGTACGACGGCGCCGCCCGCACGCTGTTCTCTGCCTGGATGGCATACGCACTGGTCAACGGCGCCTCGCAGCTACTGTGGCTGTTCCTCACCGTCGAGGTCGCGTGGGGAATGGTCCAGCTGGCACCCTGGCTGCGAACCCGCCACACCAACGCCGACTTTGAGCACCAGACCGGCCAATCGGAACACCCAGCAGCCAACTGAAACACTCAGTCACAGCAGAGCCGACACGGGGTAGTTGTCACCCCCGGGCCGCGCCGACCTGCGAGTTGCAGTGTGCGCGGCACCGTAGTTGTGAATGGCGAAGCAAGCCACTTGTCACCGGCCCGTGCGAAGTAGGGGATTTGTCAGCAACCCCCCACCCGCCCTTGCGAAAGCGCCGCGCCGACCTCTGCAGACAGGTGTCCCGTGTCGGCGAACCCAGAACGGTCACCGCTGAAGTCTGAGCAAGAAGTCAGCTGGTCACAGCATCCGCACCTCGGCCTCGGCCTCGGGGAGCTTCGCCCACCAGTGGTGGTAGCGCCTGTAGACCTCCACCTCGCGGTCGCTGAGGAGCGCCCTCAGGGACTGGGCCTCCGCGGCGAGTCCGTCCCACGCAGAGGACGACAGGGAATGGAAGGCCGTGGCCTCGATACCGCCGTCCACCGGGCGCCACACACCAGCGACGTAGCCGTCCACGAGCAGGGAGGGCAGCACGTCTCCGTTCCTGCGGATCACCAGGGGGCGGTAGGCCGGGGGTATCACCCGGCTGCGGTCGGCATAGGCCAGCAGAATGCTGTCCCACATCGCCATGAGCCGGGGTGGCGCGGGAGTATCCGCGGGCGGCCGGGGGGCGTCCGGGACGTCGAACAGCGTGCCGCCGTCCGGAGCCTGGAGCCGCTCGACAGCGCCGTCCAGAACGCGCAGCGCCTCGCGGACGGGTGCCCGCTGCACCATGGCGAACTGTGCCACGTCCGCCACCGACGCGGGCCCGAAGCCTGCCAGATAGCGCAGGATCAGGGTCCGCAGCGCGTGTGGATCCACTGCCCGTCCTGCAGGGATGGGCCCGGTCCCGGCCGCGACGAAGGACGGCCGGAGGCCGAATGACCACGGCGTGTCCGTCGGGGCATGGTGCAGAGGCGTGTACGCCTTCAGCCCCCACCACGCCCCGTCCTTCTTCTCGGCACCGAGCCGCTTCTCGACCCAAGCCTGCATCTGTGCCGAAGTCCGCGGCCGGCAGGCGAAGGCCAGCAGCTCCGGCACCAGCTCGTCGGCGTCCGCTGGGGTCAGCCCCGCGTCGGCGAAACGGAAACCGAGCCGGGAGGCGTACAGGGTGGGTTGCATCGCCGCACGCAGAACCGGATAGTCCTCGGCGTGCACGGCGTGCAGGGTGATCCGCATCAGGGTCGCCTTGACCACCGCGCGACCGGCGAAGGCGGCGTCGAGCTCGGCCGGAGTGAAACCGGCGACCCGGTTCCACAACGCGAGGTACGGCGAGGCCGGATGCTGCGCCTGGAGCGCGACCACGCGCCGCACCGCGTCGGGAACGGCCAGCGGCTCACGCTCCAGCAGCAGTTGGCGGCTGAGAGCCGCCCTATTGAGTTCGCGTGCAGTGATCATAACGGCGCAGGGTACCGCCCTGCCCCGCAGACGGCGGCGCCGCGTGCTCCAATTTCGGTGACACGAACCCCCGCCCGTCAAGGACCGATGGCAAGCACTTGCGGTTCGCTGTCACCGAACACCGGAAAGGGCACTTGGGCACCCATTTGAGCTGCTTGACCAGGTAGCGCATCTGCAGGCCCGCGCTCTTGGGCGCCGGGCGGGTGAACGCCCTCTGCACGGCGGCGTCCAGGCCGTCCGCGAACAAGCTCATCGCTCTCTTCTGCGCTCCGTTGTCGACATCGGTGACGGTGCCGTCCTTGATGTACCGGGCGAGGTTGAGCTCCGGGGCGTTGAGCCGCTCGCGGACCTCTTCGCCCCGCAGCACGGACCGGGTGCCCTCGTGCTCGACCAGGCGGGGTTGATGCCGAGGTTGAAGCGGCCCGGCAGCGGCTTGTCTTCAGTGGGGCAAGAAGTCCAGCGGCGAGGGCCCACAGGCCGCGTAGACGACGCAGTCCGAGAGGATCGCGACCGGGCACTGCCCGGTGAACGCCGTAGGCTTGACGATCTCCCGGTGCAGGTTGATCCTCGTGCGCGAGATGACCGCCGCGCGGATGTCCGGCCACCACGTCGGCCGTGACAGGGCGCGCCACGACTGACCGGGCCACCAACCCTCCCCGCGCGGGCGCTCGCGCACCTTGCCCAGGCCGCCCCTCACCGTCGCCTCGATGGCCGAGGCGACGATCGCCATCCCCGGGTCACGACCGCGGTAGCCGTCCACCGCCACGAGGAAGCCGGCCGGGGCCAGGTCGGCGTCGACGCCGAGGTCAGCCATCGTGGCGAGGCAGGCGTCGCGCAGCCGGTTGTACCAGCCGTCCAGGTAGCGGCCGTTTCTCTCGCCGCACCCACGCCTCCACCGGCCGCACCTCGTAGCCGAGCTCCACCGCGTACGCCACGGTCGGCGTCGCGTACCGGGCCGGCCCCTCGGGGCAATCGCCCTTCGCCGTGAACGGGTTGGGCAGCAGACTCGCGTCCAGCTACGCCCACCTGTCCTTGGCGACCTTCACCCTCGACAGGCCGACGTGGGACAGCTCCACCAGCCTGCTGCCGGGCAGCTTCGGGGCGACTACTGGGGCCTTGATGTGCGTCGGCACTCCGAGACCGACGGTCAGCCCGTTCGCGCCCGCGGCGAAGACCAGGTTGACGTCGATGCCGACCAGGTGCCGCAGGGTGCACTCGGCGCCCGTCATCGGCCGCGCCCAGTCGTACGCCTCCTCGAACAGTCTCTCCCCGAGGCCTCGTAGATGGAACCGCGGCAGGTCCGCCGGGAGCGGGTGCCCGTCGGGGGCCTCGCGCGGCGCGCAGTTCGCCGGGTCCTTCCCCAGCGAGACGGGGTTGTACTCGGAGTGCCGTTTGCCGTTCGCATCCGGCTCGGAGGCCCGGGTCGCCGGTGCAGCACGGTCATCAGCTCCAGCCCAATCACCGCGGTGAGAACCACGTGGCGTCATCACCCGGGACGCATACACGTTCGACACATGGGCAAGTTCGGCCGACGGGGCTGCCCGGCCTCGCCCCAGTGCCGGGTGTCCAGCGCGTTCCGCGACGGGATGCACAGCTGCACGCAGGCCCGCTCCGAACCCTGCGCCGGGCGGTGGATCCGCACCCACGGCCCGAACCCGCGCTTCGTCACCTTCCACTCCGCACGGACCAACTGCTTGATGACCTTGTGGCCCTCTGTCAGGCGCCCGGCGAGCCGCTCCCCCGTCGGTGAGCGTGGCCGGGAGGCCGTAGCGCTCCAGCGCGGCCTGGGTGAGCACGAGCAGCGGGCCGGCGCCTTGCGAGGACCGGACAGCTTCGGCTGACCGAGCTTCGCCTCGTTGAGCGTCCAGTCCACCAGGAAGGGCAGGGACTTGGCATGCGCGTCCAGAACCGGGCCGTCGGTGCAGTACGGCCAGCACCTTCCCGTCCTCGATGTCCTCGGTATGCGCTGGTAGGCGGGCCTGGGAGGGCCGTTCTGGCCAGCGTCGTGGAGAGCAGTGCTGCTGGTCGACACGTCATGGGTATGGGGTGCGGGGCGCCACTCCGCGCGTGGATCCGTTCTATGCCGGTACGGCTGTATGCCGCGCTCTTCGGCGCCTCCGCGCGTCCGCGGTCCCGGGCCGGATGTTCCGAGAAGGGATATTCTCGGGCCGGAGGCCGGACGAGAATCCCGGCCCGATTACGGCGGGCCGGGATTCTCTGGCATGTGCATCAGGCGGTTGCTATTTTTAGTAACCGCCGAATTCGCCGCCCTCGCCCCTCTCGTCGTGGTGGCGCTTGATGACGCGGAAGCTGGCGACGACTCCGTGCTTGACCTTCACGCCGCCATCCATCTTCTCGCAGTCATCGTCCTCGTCCTTGCCGGGGCGGATGTTGTTGGCGGAGCTGTAGCGGCCGACGGTGGCGATGGGAGCACCGTTGTCGCACACGGCTCCGCGGAAGACCTCGACTTCGTTGCGGCTGTCGTTGCGAATGTTGAAGCTCTTGGCGCCCAGGCCGCTGACGACGGTGATGCAGCCGTCGGGGCGGCCGGAGTATTCGCGCTCGTTGATGTGGATCCGGCCCTCCTCGTGATGCCGCTTGCCACCGCGCTCGTTGCCGCCGCGCTCGTTGCCTTCGTTGCCCTTGCCTTCGTTGCCCTTGCCCGCGTTGCCGCTGTCCCCGCCCATGGGGGCCTGGGCGGGGAGGACGGCCGGGGCCACCTGGGCCTGGGGGGCGGTGACGGCGGAGGCGTAGGTGATGCCGGTCGCGGTCAGTGCCGCGGCGGCCGCGACGGCCGTGGCGATCGCGTGTGAACGGGTCATGATCATGTCGCTTGTTTCTCCTTCTCGGAATCAGAGACAGTCCCGCTGTGACAGCCGGTGCATGACTGAACGTACTAACACCCCTTATTGCTGTCATATCGAGAAAATCGAGATCCCTGTTTTGGTGGGCCGATCGGGTCTACAGAGCTTCTTCATGGCACCCCGAGGATGAGCTGAATAACCGTCAAAATCACTTTGAGCGTGGGAGATTGAAAATCAATTAGCCCTTGCAGGTGATCTTCTGACGCCTACTCACCCGATGCGCGGTGGGAAGTTTCGGCAAGTCGCTGCTTGACATGTGGCCTGCCGTAGGTTCCAACGAGGCCGGAGCCGTCGCCGCCCGGGACGCCCGCTTCCGGTTCCCCCACGAGGGCGGTCACGACTACGTCGTCCTCATAGAGGGATCCGGATCCGTCCTGCGCTACCGCACCGCCGGCCTCGACGCCGTAGAAGGGCAGCTGCGCCTCCTCCTGGCTGCGATGTCGCTCACATCTGTCTCTCTGGGGATCATCCCGTTCACCGCGCAGCGCACCGTGTGACCGCTGGAGGCGCTCTGCCTCCACGACGACGTGGCCGTGGCCGTGGCGAAGACCTCGGGGGCGGCGATCAAGGTCAAGCAGCCGCGCGAGCTCGCCGATCAGGCGAAGGCGTTCGCCGGACTCGCGGAGATAGCAGTGCAGGGCGACGCGGCCCGTACTGCGTGTCCGCGCCCGGCCAGAAGCCCGTCAAGCGGACCGACATGCTCATCCACAGCAAGATGCTCGACGACGGCACGCAGGCCGTCGGCGTTCCTCTCAAGGACGACGACTTCTGGCGCTGGGACGCCGACTTCGACTACAAGTCCAAGGGCTGCGCCAAGCTCACGCCCACCGGGCCCAAGGACCGGTTCTCCCGCCTCGACCAGGCCAGAGCCGGCAGGCCGGCCGAAGAACCTGGCCCTCCAAGCGGGCTGACACCCGCACCCGCGAAAGCCTGAGGACCGGCGCCAAGAGCGCGACGGACAGTCACGCCGGTCATCGCACGGGCAACACATACCCGATCGCCCCGGCCGCCGAGGTTCGCGCGCAGCGGGGTGTCGGCACGGCGGCCGGGATCGTGGCCCAGGAGCAGCGTGCCGGCACCGGCCTGCGGTGGTCGGCCCGCGTCGGCCCGAGGGCCGGGCCCGCGGTCGACCTGGGTGTCAAGGCCCAGCGTCGATCCGCAGGCACAGGTAGGCAAGGCCCTGAAACCCCCGGCCCCGGTAATCCGCGATCTGGGTCTTCTTCCGGGACTGCTCGTGCTGCCCAGTACGCGTTGGCGGAGGCCGTCCCCTTCTCTTTGAC
Organism: Streptomyces sp. NPDC048295; assembly: GCF_040652135.1. Lineage (NCBI taxonomy): Bacteria > Bacillati > Actinomycetota > Actinomycetes > Kitasatosporales > Streptomycetaceae > Streptomyces > Streptomyces sp. NPDC048295. The sequence continues at coordinate 104,063 of NZ_JBEZLL010000013.1, read as the reverse complement.
GGACACGGCCCCGCTACTCCGACAAAGCGTCAGCCCGCCCAGACCTCCGCCTCGTCGGCCGGGACGGTGGTGGCCAGGCCCAGTTCCTTTCGGGCGGCGACCGACTTACTCGGGTTGATGTCGGTGAACGCCGGGTCGTAGGCGATGTAGAACGTGTCGGCGTCGGCGGCGCTCGCGGCCTTCTTCCAGTTCCCGGCCGCCTTCGTCAGCGTCGCGCGGAGCTTGCCGACCTCGGTGCCCTCGATGCCGTCCAGGCCCTTGACGTGTGCGTCGAGGGCGGCCGCGACGGCCTTCGCCTGCGCCTTGTACCCGGCCAGGTCGTCCTCGACGGCGTCCTTCTCGGACTGGTGCGCCCACAGGGCCTCGTAGACCGCGTTCGAGCCCTTGAGGTACGTGGTCTGCTCGGGCTTGAGGGACTTCGCGGTGGCCAGCGAGCCGCTGAATGTGCCCTTCTCCACGGTGTAGGTGCAGCTCACCGCGCGATCACCCGTCGCCCAGCTCTCCTTGGTCGGGGTGTAGTAGAAGAGGGCGACGCCCTTGGGGAGCGCCCAGGTGTCCGGGGCGTAATTCTGTGCCTCGACCGGGCAGCGGGTGTCCGCGATCGTGGCGATCCCGTCGTCGCCGGGGTACCCCTTGCCGTTGTCGATCGCGAACTCGCCGACGACCTGGCCCCTGTGCGCCTCGTCGCAGGGCACGATCTCGACGGCGTACGCCGTCTCCTCGGCCTTGCCGTTCGGGTTGTAGCAGTCGCCGGTGTCCAGCGAGAACACCGAGCGCTGACGAGTCACCTTCTTCGCGCTGTCCTTGGCACTGTCGACGGCGTCGGAGACGTCCGAGCATCCCACCGCACCGATCGCGAGCAGGGCGGCAACGGCGGATATGCCGCGGAGGGAACGGCGCGAAGCACGGATTGCCATGACGTGTACGTCCTTTTAAGTAATCTTTACAAGGGTCGCGCGCATCGTATGCCATTCCTGTGGCCCGGTTACGCGAGGGTCCTCACCTCACCGCGGCGTCACTGACTCGCGGCGGGCCGCGAGGGTTGTATCCGGGCTGCTCGCAGGTGACCTGTCATCGCGCGCTTCGGGCAGCGTCGACCGCCGTCACGCCCCAGGTTGCCGACGCTGCCGGCCGCCGCCGAGCCCAAGGGGTGGAGGGCCTCTTCCTGGCCACCGGAAAGACTCCTCAAGCGGTCAAAGCCGTCAAGTCGTTGCCGGTTCGCCGCCCCATCGCACCCACAAGGTCTGGACCCAGTCGCCCGCCTCCGGCCCCGGGTCCTTCAGCTGCGGCACCGGGCCGGGGCTGTCTCGATGAGGTGCACGAACGTCCAGGCAGCTCCGTAACAGTCGTCGGGACCGACGCACGTGGCCAACGCTGCGGCCTCTTCGGGCGTGACCGGCCGGGAGATCGCTGCCGGCTGGCCGTCACGCCTGTCGATTTCCTTCTCGCTCGCGTCCCAGCCGGGAAGCGGCCCGTTCGCAACGAACCTCTGCGCTTCGGGTCGCATGGCCGAATCATCGTCCGCCCTGCCGTCCGGGCCAAACGACGCCGTTCCGCTCACGTGGCGGCTGTTTCTGCTGCCGGCGCCACTGCAGGAATGGCGAGTGTCCGCGTCGGATGAACCACTGAGAGAAGAAGGCCCGCAGGTGGCCGACCTGGTTGAGCCGGTAGTTCTTCACGAACCAGCGTCCGGCGCAGCGCCATTTCCCAGAAGCTCGCGTGATCGGGGCGCCACCGGCGTACGTCTTCAGCCACGTACGTCTTCAGCCCTCCAGCCGTGGCCAACCGGCTTCCGTCGTCACCGATCTCTCCTGGAACACGGGCACCCACCCAGGGACCGATTCCGCGGAAGCTCGGCATGGTCGACGCGTCCGGGTGTGCACGGAAGGTTTACTCCGTAGCCCGTGCCAGGTCATCGGCGGCTTCGCAGGCGGCATCCAGCTGCAACAGCAGAGCTGGTGTCTGCCTGCCCACAGCCTCCTCGACGAAGGGCAGCTGTCGCGGTACCTCCTGGCGGAAGAGCTACTGCAGTCGTTCAGGGTCCGTCTTGATGCCCCTGCGCAGCCAGCTCGCCGGAGCATGGCGGTCGGCTTCCACATCTGCGCATTGGCTGCCAGGGCAGGTGTGGGCGCAACGGCGAGGACAATGCGGGCATATGGGCAGGTCAGGGTACCCGGATTGTCCCTGAACGCCTCGATCATCACCAGGAAGTACTCCCTCGGCAGGGAGTGGAGTTGATTGGCGACCTGCTGCCGGTCCCCGACTGCGTCCTGCTGGGCACGAGCCGGCGGGAGACCGCCTGTGCCAGATCTGTGTCGGCGGGCATCGGATGGTGAACCGCCATATCGGTGCGGATGGTCGCCAGCACCAGGACGTCACCGCGGCCCGGACGGCGGTGACGAGCCGCAGAGGACGGGTGTCCTCGGGGCCCTGCCGGTGGGTGCGGCCGAGGCCAGAAGGAACCGACCGGGCAGGACTGGCCGGAGACGTCGATGCCGAAGCGGTGCTGCGCGGCCACGACCGCCGCCGTGACCTGCTCCAGATGACCCTCGTCTGGCGCGCCGAACAGCCCGCACTTCCCCCCTCCGCCCCGCCCCGGGGTCCGGCGATCTGCGCAACAGACGCCGAACGGTGGCAGCGTCGGATGTGAGAGGACCGACGTGACAGCCACGATTGGCCTGCGCGAACACCCGGCCACGGCATGCATGCGGGGCGCGAGGTGCACCTGGATGGCAGGAGGCGAAGGCGTGCGCATGATGGGGACTTTTGCGCGCGGGTGCACCCGCCGTGGTACAGCAGCACCGTCTCGCCCGACCGCTACGGAGCGCAGCCGTCCTTCGAGGGTCAGCGGTACGTTCCTGCGCTCCCTGCTGATGGCGCTCGTGTGTTCCCGTGCCCCCTGCCGACTGCGCTCCTGGACTACGCGGCCGCGTTCACCGGGGCCCCGGGATTTCAGGGCCCCGGTGCGCGGTTGTGTGTGGCGTCAGCGCGCGAACTTTTCGACAGCCGCCGGAGTGACGGGGGTGAAGAAGTTGACGAGATTGCCGTCGGGGTCGCGGAACAGCAGCGACCGGTTGCCCCAGGGCATCGTGGTGGGCTCGTTGACGAAATCGGTGACGAAGCCCGTCAGGTTCTGGTGAACGCGGTCCACGTCGTCGACGAGGAACTCGGTGATCACGCTGTGGTTGTCCGCCGGGCGGGCAGAGCCCGGGGCGAACAGCGGGACGGTACGGGTACTGGCGATCGCGAGGGTGGCGCCCGGGGTCTTGAGTTCGGCGAAGTCCTCGGTGGACCACCCCGCCCGCACTCCTGTGGCTCGCTCGTAGAACTCGACGAGACGCGTTACATCGCTGGTGATGATGCGGATCGAGACGAAGTCCATGGGGGATCTCCTTGGCTGTGTGGAAACGTGCACGTCGCAGGCTAGGAGAATTAGTGGACAGAATCGGTCCTGTATTCGCGTTAGGTTGTGCACATGCCTGGACCCACTGGCCGCGTGCTGACACTCCTGGAGCTGCTGCAGTCGGGCGGCACCCGAACCGTGGCCGAACTCGCCGACCGGCTCGGCGTCGACGGGCGCACCGTGCGGCGGTACGTGGATCAGCTGATCGACCTCGACGTGCCCGTGGAATCGATGCGCGGCCGCTACGGCGGATACCGGCTCGCCCCCGGGTACCGCTTGCCTCCGCTCATGCTCAGCGACGATGAGGCGCTGGCCGTGCTGCTCGGCCTGGTCGCCGGCCGTCGGGCCGGGCTGACGACAACTCAGCACACGGCGAACGAGACGGCATCGGCCAAGATCCGGCGGGTGCTGCCCAAGCACATCGCCCGCCGGCTCGACGCACTCCTGGAATCCCTCGCCTTCACCGAACAGCCCGGAGAGTCCGACACCCCGGACGCCGGGGTCCTGCTCACCCTCGCCGACGCGGTGCGCCACCGTCGACCGGTCTCGATCCGTTACACCGACCGCGACGGACGGCGCAGCGAACGCACGTTGCACGCGTACGGGGTCGTCACCCATTCGAGCCGGTGGTACGTCACGGGCAGGGACGCCCGGATCGGCGAGGACCGAACCTTTCGGCTCGATCGCATCACCGACGCGCGGACCCTGCCCGGCTCGTTCGAAGCGCCTGCAGGTCCCGGTCCGGCACAGCGCGTGTTGTCAGGGTTCGCCACGGCCGAGTACCAGCATGAGGTGACCTTGCGGATCCACGGGACAGCCGAGCAGATCCGCGCCCGCCTTCCCGCCAGCGTCGCGAGCCTGGAGGAGCACGAGCCCGCGACAGGCGAGGACCGGGCAACCGAGCGCTGGCTGCGGGTCGAGCTGCGGGCGGAGCGGCTCGACTGGTTGCCTCCGGTACTCGCCTCACTCGACCTGCCGTTCGTCATCGAGCGCCCCGATGAACTGCGCGACCTCGTCATCGGGCTCGCCGATCGCCTCGCGTCCTACGCCCGCCAGGCCTGAAAGCGAGGAACCGATGCCATGAGATGGCACAACCAGGCAGATCCGCTGAACGCAGCTATCAGCTATCCCGGGCCTGGCTCGATGATTCTGCGAACCTCCAGGCCGGACAACGCTTCCCTGCCCATATTCGCCGGACAACGACACTGGTGATGGAACCCGGCACCCGGGCCGACGTGTGAACCGTGCCGGTCAGTGCCGCTCGCGGGTGGCGGCGTCGGTCAGGGGGCGGGCCAGGTCCGTCAGCAGATCGAGATTGTGTGCCAGCCAGGCAGCATCGTGCCCGTGGGTGGCGAGGATCCACGCGGTACGGAGCCGACGCAGGCTGGGACGCCCGGTGCGAGCAGGAGGAGACGGACGGCATCCATGGGGAAGCTGTCCAGGGCGCCGCTGGTGAACCATGACTCGTCGACCGGCTCGGTCACCTGCCGCCTCGTCTCCCGCTGGGCCCGGCGATGGCTGTGCAGCACCTCCGCGATCACCACGAAGGTTGCGGTGGCGGCTGCGAACAAGGCACCGGCAACAATGGGGCGATCAGCGACCTGCCCGGCCACCACACTCTCCCGCCTGTTGCCGTTCCGCGGCCGGCCGATCCTATGGTGGGTGCAACCAACCGGCACTCCCCCAGCGCCCGTCCGGCACCTCCACCACCTCCCGACCCGGCCACCCGGCCGGGCACCACGGTGCTGCACCCTGCGGTGCAGCACCGTTCTCATGCGTGCAGCCCTGGGCGATTGCACCAATCCCCCAGGAGGGAAACCGCAGGCAGGACGGCCTCCCGGGGCTGTTTCAAGGCCTCTCCCGAGCGCGTTGCCCTGCGGCAGCGGCCGACCAGGACTCCGTCCGGATCAGCGGGTGGTGAATCCGCCGTCGATCGCGAGGGCCGCACCTGTTATGAACGAGGACTCATCGCTCAGCAGAAACGCTACGAGCGGGGCGATCTCCTCGGGCCGGGCGATGCGGTTCACCGGATGCATCGCCGAGATCTGCGCGACAGCCTCGTCGCTGGTCATCATGGAGCCGCGGGCCAGCGGTGTGTCGACGCCGCCAGTGGTGATGGCGTTGATACGCACACCCTGCTCGGCCACTTCGAGCGCAGTGGCCCGGGTCAAGCCCACGACCGCATGCTTGGCGGCGACGTACGGAGCAACACCGGGCAGCGCGACGACACCCATGTTCGAGGCGTTGTTGACGATCGCTCCACGGGTCTTGAGTACCTCCGGGATCTGGTGCTTGAGGCAGTTGAAGACGCTGGTGACGTTCTGTGCGATCTCGGCGTTCCACGCGGCGCTGTCAATGCTGGACACCGGGCCGGAAGCGTTGACGGAGCCGGCATTGTTGAACGCCCCGTCCAGGCGGCCGAACTGGGAGAGCGCCGCCGCGACCAGGGCGGCAGCGTCGGCCTCGACGGAGACGTCGGTGGGAACGAAGAACGCCTGACCACCCGTGGCGCGGATGTTCTCGGCAGCATCCTCACCGACATCCTTGCGGCGGGCGCCGATGACGACAGCAGCGCCTTCCGAGGCGAGCCGCCGGGCGACAGCGAGGCCGATGCCGGAAGAGCCGCCAGTGACGACGAAAACCTTGGAGTCCAGACGGGAAGACATGGAGAGACCTTTCGAAAAGAGGCGGTTCCGGTGGTCGGCCGGGCCCGGCATCTGACCACTTCCTCAGGCTGCGACATGGTGGAGATCGGCGCTGGCGGGTATCGGACCTTGCGTTCCGCCTCCTGCAACCCGGCCGCGGCTTCCGTCTCCCACGCCGGTCCGGCGATGCCGGGCGGCGCTCGGTCCCGATCGCGAGGCCGTGAAGACCGGCCGCCGCGGTGGGGATGTGCGCAAGCCAGTCTTCACGGCCTCGCGTGCAGACTCGCCTGCGGTTACCTCGGGGTCAGGCAACGAGCCGAGCGAGCAGTACAAGTGCGCCAAGCACGATCCCGGTGATCAGCCAGGTTCGTCCCTGGTAGATCCAGCAGCACCTGTAGGTCCCCGGGGGTGCCGCGCCGCCGATGCCGGATCCGGCCAGACAATCGGTTCACCGTCTCTCACCGGCGAACCTCCAGCACTACGGCCAGGCCCCAAAGCCCGGCACGCCGCGCTCCGCCTCCACGCCCGAAGGCAGCCCGATCCGGCAGGGTGGTCCAGCAGATTGCTGACGATCGACGTGGCAGCGCTACTCGCGATCACCGTCATCCTCCGGCTCGCCACCGGACCAAGGCACACAGCCGACTGGACGAGACAACAACCGTGATCAGCGCCCTGGCCCTGTGCGTACTCATCACCCCGCCCCCGTCGGCCAGGAGATCCTCGACTTCCCCGGCCAGCTCGCGAGCGGCGTCACACCGCGGTACCGCCCAACGACCGCACCCAACCGAACACCGGCAGTCCAACCAGCAGGCCGGCCTGGACGACGAGGGCTACATCAACGTGGAATCACCCTCCACCGGCATCAACCTCCCCTGCGTCCTCGCCGCCGGTGACGTCGTCGACCACACCTGCCGCCAGGCCATCACCGCCGCCGGCACCACCGCCTTCGAGGCCGAGTGCTGACTCGCCGCCCGCAGCACGGCCGAGCCCGAGCCCGCCGCAGCCCCGTCCTGAAGAATGTCGCAACGGCCACAGAACGGGAACTCGGATCCGCGGACTCTGCGAGACGGCGAACGTAGCCCCGGAGCCCCAACAGCCCCAGGGCCGGGGCAGGCAACTCCCGGCCGCCGATGGCACGGCACCTCACCCCCCATGCGTGGGGTGGCCGATCAGTCAGTCGGCTTCGTTCTCATCCCCGCCCGTACCAGCTACCCGGCCGATGCCTCACAGCGCTACGAGGAGGTCTTCCACGAGGTCGTACAGCGAACCGAGCGCGTAAGCAGTATTTGCAAGAGCGGCATCAACACCGTTCTCGGCCTGGGGCACCAGGTCGGCGACACGTTCGGCTCCATCGGCTCCGCCCGCACCAACACCACAAGTACACCGGGAACCGGACACCGGGGCGGGCGAAACCACCCCGGTGCCGGCAGCCGGCCCGCCTCTACGACAGTGGCACGCGTCTCAGCGGACCGTCACGTTGAAGACCGGTGAAGCCGTGGTGCCGCTGACGATGCGCAGATCGTTTTTGCCCTTCAGCCCGAGCTTGACTCCGAGTGAGTAGGAGCCGTTCCGCGAGATGGTCGTGGAAGCGGGCAGGCTGACCCACTCGCTGTGCTGCTTCTGCTGAAGAGTCACCTTGCTGCCCGGCTTGAGACCGTTGGTTTGGCCTGTGACCCGGAACAGCTGCCAGGCAGGGACGGAGGACACCGACGGCTTGGCCGTGATGCCCGCCTTGGCGGGTACGGCCTTCTGCGCGACGCCGACGTTCGCGGCCGGGGTGGCTGCCATCGCGGTGCCCGCAATGGCAAGGGAGGCCGCGCCGAGGACACCGACGACGGCTGTGCGCAGGGAGTGCCGCTTCGAGATCATCACAGATCTACCCTTTCTATGCTGAGAACAGCTCTTCACACCAAAGGGCACCTACATACCGATTGGTGTAGTCACTAGAAACGACGACACTGTGGAGGCAGACGTTCATCGGGGCTCTGTCGCTGTCTTGTAACAGCCGGTCAAGGCCAGAGGCGATGGGGCTTGGAACAACTCGGCGGCAAGGTGGCGGGCTGTGCGGGCGGCACCCGGTCAGGCCTCCGGGTGGGCCTATGTGCGCGCTCGACTCGCGTGCATTGCGGCCCGCCGCTCGATGCCGCGCACGACGACCACGTGTCGGCTCGGGAAGGGCGGCGCGAGCGACATGGCCTGGGCGGCAGCACGCCTTGCGCCCGAGCGTTCCCTTGGACGGGGAGTCACGGACGACGATGGCTGAGCAGTCACGCCCATCAGCACATCCCGACGTCCCCACACCATGCACAGGGATGGGCATCCATCGTCTATGGGACCCTCGCGAGGATTTTGGTGCGCTGCGGGCACACGACACCGAAACGATCGAACACCTCACGGATCCCCGCATCCTGAGCAGGAGTCGGGCGCCCGACGCGAGCGGGGGAAGGCCGAGTCTGGAAGGATCCGGGGCATGTTCATCAGCCAGCCCTTGACGGCCAGCCTCGACGTCAACACTCCATGGAACGCCCTGTACGAGCAGGCCGCCGACACATACGACGACCTCGTCACGGAGGTACGCACCGCGGTCGAGCACGGCATGCACGACCCCGGGGACTCGGTGGAGATGGCCTGTGCGGCGGCGGAGACCGCCGGGGCGTCGGTCCAGGCTCTGTCGAGCCCCTGGTCCCTCTACACCCCGCAGGATGCCGCAGCGGTCGCCTCGGCGCTCTTCGTTCAGCTCCAGTACAACGCCGACGCGCTCCAGGAACTCGCGCGCGGTGTCGGCCGGATCGTCGAGCGCGGCGAGGCCGAGCTGCCCGCCCCGGACGGCGCCGGGCAGCCGACGAACCTGAGCAACGCTCTGGAGGCGCTGCGGTCGGTGACCGACACGATCCACGGCCTGGTCGCCCAGCACGCTTCCCCCACCGTGCGCGCCTTGCATGCCGCCCCCGGCTCCGCCCCGGTGCCCGCTGACGCCCACCAGACCGTGGTGGCCGTGGCGGCCCTGCTCGCCGAGCAGCACGACGGAGCGGTGACACTGAACGCCTTTCACGGGGACGGCGTGTACGACCCGGAGGACGACGACGGGTTCGGATGTGGCTGCAGCGTGACGATCGTCGGTGGCGACGAGAAGTACCACTTCTACTACGGCGACTCGGAATGGTCGGTCGCCAAGGAGTCGGACTGCCAGACGTCCGGCCGCTCCATGCACTTCGGTATCTGGGAGACGCTGAGCACGACCCTGAAGACCGCCCACCCCCAGCAGCTCGCCAACGACGTCCTGCGTGTCATGGCGGCCGACCACTCCTGACCGTCACTGACCGCGTGCGATCGGCCGGATTCGGACGCCGGCGAACAGCGGACCGTCAGATAGGTGCGCGACACGAATTCGGCCATGCGGGACCGGGCCTCACCGCTACTCAACGACGTGCGGGGCCAGGAAGCCCGCTATGGGGCTCGGTTGTCCGAAGCACGTGCCTGGCCCCGTCGGCGCGGACGCCGGCAGCGGTCGTGGTCGCCGTCTTCACCAAGTTCCCTGCCAGACCGTAGCGAGGACACCGCGGACCGACCTGCGTTGTCAGTGGCCCTCGTTAGTCTCCCCTCATATCGCAGTTCAGGGGCTTCGTGGCCCTTGGTTCGGGCTGCGCTGACATCTGATGGACAGACGGAGGGGCACGGCTGATGGCGTGGCTGGCAGCGGGTGAGGGGTACGAGATCACCCTCGAGGACGGGCGTGTGGTCGCACGGCGCGTCGGGGGGCGGCAGTTGAAGGCGCTGCCGAAGGTGTTGCGCGACAGTCCCGAGGTTGACCGGCTGAGGCAGCTGGCCGAGTGGCTGGACCGGCACGCGGCCTCGTGCGTGGCTCAGGTGGATGCCTGGATGGTGTCGTCGCTTCCGGTTCCGACCGAGCTGATCGCGCGGGTGTGGCCGGACGAGGCGTGGCAGGCGGCGCTGCGTGACATGGCCGTCGTGGGCGACGATCCGGACGAGGTCGGCTTTCTGCGGGACGTCACCGACGACGGGGAGCTCAAAGTGGTCGACCTCGACGGTGAGACCGTGCGGCTGTCGCCGCGCACGGTGACACTTCCCCACCCCGTTCTCCTGCCGGACCTGGACGACGTACGGGACTTCGCGGCCGACCTCGGCATCACCCAGAAGGTGGAGCAGATCCACCGGGCGACCTGGGCCAGGCCGGACGGGCCGGATGCCGGGCGTCCGGAGACGGCGACAGAAGTACGGGACTACGCGGGCGGGAAGTTCGCCTCACGGTTCGGTCTCGCGGCGCGCGCCACAGGCCTCGGCTACCGGGTGTCCGGTGGCTACGCCACATGCAAGGTGCGTGACGGGGGCCGCGGCACGGAGGCGTCGGTGTGGATCGGCGAGCCGTACTGGGACGGGGAGTCGGAGACCGGCGGGCTGAGCTGGCACGACGAAAACGGCCGCGCGGTGCGGCTGACCGAGGTCGGGCCGGTGGCCTGGTCCGAGGGGATACGCATGGCCGCTGCGCTGTACGCCGGCCGAACGATCGAAGAGGGTGGGGACGCGTGACCGGGACGGTTCGGAACGACAACAAGGAGCTGCTCGCGGCGGGCGCGGTCCTCCCGGCCGACTCGCGGGGTGCGGGCCCTTCAGCGGTCGAGCTGACCGCGCGGGTCTATCGCCACGCGGTGCTCGGCGACGACCGGGTCGTCGTGCGGCTGGCCGCGGCAGAACTGGGCCCCGCCGAGGACCTCGCCGCCGGCTTCCTCGGACTCGAGCCGCAGGGCGAGCCGGCCGTGGTCGGTCTCGGCCGGCGCCAGGAACTCGGCTTTCCCGAGTGGGTGCTGGTGCACCACCCCGAGGACGGGCACCACGCCCTGGCGGTCGTGCCGGAGCTGGACCGGCTGGCCCGGCAGGCCAGGACCAAGCCCAAGGCCGCCCTGGACGCCTGCCACGAGCTGGCCGGGCGGCTCGCCTCGGCCGTCCCGCACTTCCTGCCCGTCTTCTACGAGCAGGCCGCGCGGGTCTTCCTCGGCGTCGAGAACAGCACGTACGCAGGCCAGTTGTTCGCCCGTGCCCGCACGAGCGAGGCGCAGCACGGGCTGACGGTCGACGAGGAGCGGCTCGACGCCGTGTTCCTGGAGTTCGCCCTGGCCGGCGCGCTGCCGGTGAAGGTCCTGACCGGTTACGGCAAGGACCTGTCGGCCCGGCTGGCACCCGTCGAGGCGTTCGAGCGGTTCCGGCGGCTGTGCGTGCGCCGGACCGCCGGCGGTCTCGCGCCGTCCGCCCAGGCCGCGGTGGAGCTGAAGCGGCTCGCCCGCGCCGCGGCCCTGTCCGGCAACGAGGCGGAGCAGGACTATCTCGCCGAGCTCCTTCCGCTGCCGGCCACCTTGCGGGCCGCCGCCGGTTGGTGGAAGTCGCACTGCGGCGCGCTGGTCGCGCTGGCCCGGCGCGTTCCGTCCGTGCGGGGCACCCTGCTGTCGATGACCCCGCCCGGGGACAACGCGGAGACGACCGAGCTGTGGCTGAGGATCCTGGCGGAGTCGGGGGCCGACGCCGGCCTCGTGGACGCCGGCCTGCCGCAGGAGGAGCAGTGCTCCGACGGCGCGGCGGGCTGGCTGGAGCGCTTCCACGGTGCCCGGCATCGCGGTTGGGGACCGCGCCCGACGCCGCCAGCCCTGCCGGAGCTGGTCGAGCGGGCGGCCGTCCGGCTGCGTGCCGATCTGGCAGCGCGGCCCGAGGGCGAGCGGTTCCTGCGGATCGGTGTCGAGGACGTGAACCTGCTGGACCTCCTGCTCTCGCTGGAGATCGCGGTCGCCGACCCCGTGGAGAAGTCCGACCACCACCAGCGCGGCAACGCCCTGAACCTGTCGGACTGGGCGCGCGGCGATGAACCGCGGGACCTGGTCGCGCTGGCGGCCGACCCGCGCTTCCGGCCCGCCTTCGGGCGCGGGGCGAACAGCTACAACAGCGCGTCCTCCGGTGCGGACGTGATGCGGCGGCTGGCCGCCTCGCCCGGCGGCCGGCCGATGCTCACCGAGTGGATGCGCGAAGTGGCCGGCTCGTCGGTGGCGGCCGGGCTGCCCGGATTGCCGCAGGCGATCGAGCGGCTTTCGTGGCTGCCCTCCGAGGCCCTGGCGCTCGCGCCGCAGGAGGTCGCGGCCGCGGCCGGTGCCGATCTCGGTGAGGCCGTGGCGCGCACGCTTCGGGGCGGTCTGTGGGAGGAGCTGCGCTGGCCGGCGTGGGAGGAGGCGCTGACGGAGCTGGCGCCGGGGCGCCACACCACCGAGGGTCTGACGGTCGTCGAGGCCTGGCCGTATCTGATCGTGGCCAACGCGACGCAGGCGCGCGTCATCGACGCCGACTCCACCGTTCTCGTGCACGACCTGCGGGTGCCCACCACGTCCGTGTGGCGGACGGGCTTCCACTACGTGGACGGTGCGCTGCTGGTGTTCTGGAGCACGTACGGTCGCGGCGAGCCGCAGGGCTACTGGCACACCGCGCCCGACACGGTGTTCGCTCTCGCCGGCGCCGACTCCTGGGTCATGCGTTCGGACCACCTCAGCCTGCAGCTGCCCGGCGGCGGCCGCACCACCGGCGGCGGGGTCCTCCACAGCGGCGACACGAAGCTGCCCGCGGAGCGCGCGCTGCTGTCCGACGGCACGTCGTACTGGGTATGGCAGGACAGGGACGGGGAGAACAAGGGCGGCTGGCTCGAGTACGACCCCGTGGGCGGCGCGTACGGTCGGCGCTCACAGCCCGGTTTCCTCGCCGACGCGCTGCTGCGGCACGCCCCCGGCGCCGAGTTGGCGGCCCGCTCGTGCTGGCTGCGGCCCGCCCCGGCGGTGGCGGGTTCGGCCCAGGGGACGGCCGCGGACGGGCTCCTCGGCTGGCGGGTCGTGCGGCTGCCCGACGGCGGCCACCACGGAGAGGACACCACCGGACGGTTCGTCACCCTTCCGAAGGGCGCCGACAGGCCGATCGCCGCGTTGACGTTCCCCGGTGACGACCGGCCGCGGGCACTGACCCAGCAGTGGCGCGAACTGTCGCTCAGCGACCCGGAAGGGACGGTCACGACGACGGCTGAGTGCGACCACCGCAACGAGCTGTACGGGACCGCGGCTCAGGCCCTGCCGCCGCTGCCGTACCTGTACATGCTGCGCGCGCGTGATCCGCAGGGGTCGGCGGCGCTGCGGCGCGCCGGGACGGAGTCGGCCGGCGCCCTGCTGAAGGCGGCCGTGCTCGCGGAGCGGGTGGCGGACCTGCCCGAGCTGGTGGGCGCCGCGCTGCCGCAGGTCTCGGCACCCGAGCTGATCGCCGGCGTGGTGAAGGTGCTGCGCTTCGCGGTGCGGCAGCAGAAGGCGCTGGACGCCGTGGCCGCACGGCTCGACCCCGCAGCCGAGCCCACCGAGGTCCGGGTCCAGGGACCGAGCGACCACGTGCTCGCCAAGGCGCTGCACGGCATCGTCAGTACCGGCTACTACCGCTACGGCGCGGACACCGACGTGACCCACCACTACCTGGACACCCTGGCGTCCGTGCGCGCGGACACCTCCGCCACAGCACTGCCGGGCAGGCTGCATTTCGATCTGCCGACGCTGCCCTACTCGGGACTGCCGTTCGTCTCGCTCCTGGACGAGCCGGCCGCGATCGCCTACCGGGCCGTCGCACCCGGCAGCGACCCGGCACACCGGGCGGCCCTGCTCGAAGTCCTCGGCCGGGTGGACGCGCTGGGGCTGGCCTCGACGGCGGCCTCGGCCGGTCACTGGCGCCGGGTCCTGGTCCGCCTGGCGACGCCCCTCCTGCACACGCCTGACGGCCAGCGGCGCAACGTCACGCACCGCTGTGTGCTGCCCCTGGGCGGCGGTGCTGCGCTCGGCTTCACCGAGCACAACTCCGACGTCGACGGTGGGTGGGAGTTCGGCGCGCTGCTCCACGACCCGAGCGGCCGTTTCGAGGTGCCCGGCCCCTACACCGTGAGCGGTGACGCGCCGGTGGGCGACCGGGTGCGCGGCGCCGACTGGCTGACCGGCTTCCTCGGGGAGGCGCGGTCCCATGAGGCAGCGCCCTTCCTGCCGGAGTCCGCCGACGAGTTCAGCCGCCTCACCGGTGTCTCCGGGGCGCTGGCCCGGATCGTTCTCGCGGGCATGCCCGACGTGGACAGCTGGGAGAACAACTTCCTGCCCACCGACCTGCGCAAGGCGCTCGGGCTGAAGGTGGCCGAGGCGGGACACGCCCGCGACGAACTGCGCGCGCTCCCGGTCGAGGTACGCCGGGCGGTGCTCGCGGCGCTCCTGCCCGACGACCCGGCACGGCTGTGGAGCGAGGGCCCGGACGTGGCGTCGGCGGCCGCCGTGTGGAACGAGAAGGTGGGACGGCGCCGGCAGGTGCCCGACTGGCTGGCGGCGGAGGCGGCACGCGCCGCACACAACAGCTGGCCCGTGCACCGGGCGCTCCCGGCGCTGCTGGAACCGGCGTCTTCGCCGGAGCTCGGCGTCGACGTGCCGTGGCGCATCGAGGGCGATCACCCGGCGACGGCGTCGCCCGCCGATGCGCCGTTCACCTCGGCGGTGCTGACCGGCTCTATGGGCCTGACGGCCTGGCTGGCCCACCGGCTTCCCGCCGGCGATCCGGTGCGGGCGGCGCTGCCGAGCGCGCTGACCGCCGTGCGGCAGCGTCTTGCGGCACCCGAACTGCTGCTCTTCGCAGGGCACTACACGAGCCTCGCGGACTTCCGGAAGGTGGCCGGCGCCCCGACGGAGACGGCACCGGACCACGAGCGGTACGGCGCGGTGCTCATGGCCACGCAGGACGGCCAGCCCCGGCCGGCCGTACGGCCCGCCCTGCTGGACTCCACCGGCTCCGACCCGTACCTGGTGGCACTGCGCGGCGCCGATCAGCAGCAGACCGAGGTCGAGACGGCCCTGCGGCGGGCGTACGACCCGGTGTTCGCACGGCTGTTGGCCGACCCGGGCGCACCCGCGGCCGGCACGGCGGACGACGAGGGTCTGTGGTGGCCACAGGATCCGTCTCGTTCGGTGCCCGGGCGGGTGGCCGAGGTCGCCGAGGCGCACGGCCTGACCGCCGACGCGGCGACGCTGTACCTGATGCTGCTGGCCATGCCCGACCCGACGGACCGCAACACCGCGCGATGGACGGGGTGGAAGCCGGCTCGTCTCAAGGCGGCGCGGGCCGAACTGGCCGAGACCGACCTGGTGGTGTCGGCCGTACGGACCCGGGCGGGACGCTCACTGTTCTTGCCGGGCGCCTGGGCGGAGCAGTCGGCGCCCGTCCTGCCCGTCGAGCACTGGAAGCTGCCGATGTACGGGGTGCCCACGGGCGGCCGGTCGGTGCTGGGTGCCCTGGTGCCGATCGAACCGGCCGCGGAGCTGTTCACCCGGGCCTGGCAGCGGATTCTCGACGGCGACGTCCCGCGCTTCGAGGAGCTGAAGGTGCGGCGTACGAGGCGCCGCCGCTGAGGCACCGTCGCTGTGAAGCCGCCGAACGGCACCTGAGCCGCCGCTGACCGGCCGCCCGTCGTCAGCACGGCGCGGCGCGCCCGCCCCCGGGCGCGCCGCGCCGGCCCCCGTCCCGTACACACACCTGTCGAACCATGACGAAGGACACCCGGATGACCGCCACCGAACAGACCGCACCCGCCCGGCAGGGCCAGCCGGCCGAGGAGCGCCACGCCACCGAACTGGCTTTCCTCGCCGCCCAGGACCCCGGCCCGCGGCCGCCCGGCTGGGCGCTCACCCCACGCGCGGTGGTCACGTTCGTCTGCGGCAGCGACGGCGTGGAGCTGGACCTGCCCCGGCGTCGCGCCGGTCTGCCGTCGAAGCTGGTGATCGCCCCGAAGTTCGTGGGCGAGCGCGCGCTGGTCGAACGCTGCGTGGTCACCCTCGCCGGAGAGCGCGGGCTGCTCCTCACCGGTGAGCCCGGTACGGCCAAGTCGATGCTGTCGGAGCTGCTCGCGGCCGCTGTCAGCGGGACCAGCGCCCTGACGGTGCAGGGCACGGCGGGGACCACCGAGGACGCGTTCCGCTACGGCTGGAACTACGCCCTGCTGCTCGCCCAGGGCCCCACCCCGCAGGCCCTGGTGGACTCCCCCGTTCTCGCCGCCATGCGGGCCGGACGGGTGGTGCGGGTCGAGGAGATCACCCGCTGCCTGCCCGAGGTTCAGGACGCCCTCGTCTCCATCCTTTCGGACCGGCGGATCAGCGTACCCGAGCTGACCGCCACCGAGGACGCGGTCGTGCGCGCCGCCCCCGGCTTCACCGTCATCGCCACTGCCAACCTGCGCGACCGGGGCGTCTCCGAGATGTCGGCGGCGCTGAAGCGCCGTTTCAACTTCGAGACCGTCGACCCGATCGCCGACGCCGACGCCGAGGCGGTCCTGATACGCAGCCAGGCTGTCGCCGCCGTGCAGCGGGCGGGCGCGGCCTTCGCCGTCGATGACGCCGTCCTCGACGCCCTCGTCACCGTTTTCCGCGACCTGCGCTCCGGCCGCTCCACCGAGGGCTGGGACGTGGAGCGGCCGGGCACGGTCATGTCCACCGCCGAGGCAGTCCAGGTGACGGCGTCGCTCGGGGTCGCGGCCGCCTACCTGCCCGGCGGGGATGTGCTCGACCTGCTGCCGGGACATCTGCTCGGCGTGGTCCGCAAGGACGACCCCGCCGACCACGCACGGCTGCTGGGCTACTGGGACGGCCCGGTGCGTCGCCGCGCCGAGAACGGCTCGGCGATGTGGCGCCGGCTCTGGGACCTGCGCGGGAGCCTGCGTTGACGACCGCCGATCCACGGATGGCCGTGGACGCAATGGCCGCATCGCGTGCGCCGTACCTGCTGGGAGTGCGCCACCACAGTCCGGCGCTGGCCGCGGTGGTACCCGCCCTGCTGGAAGAGGCGCGGGCCGAGGTGGTCTGCGTCGAGTTGCCGGCCGACTTCCAGCCCTGGCTGGAACACCTGGCGGACCCCGAAACCGTTGCCCCGGTCGCCCTGGCCGGGGCGAGCGAGGGGGGACGGCTCTCGTTCTACCCGTTCGCGGACTTCTCGCCGGAGCTCGCCGCGGTCCGCTGGGCCGGAAGCCGCGGGGTGGAGGTCGTGTGCTGCGACCTTCCCCTCGGAGACCCGCGCTGGTCGGCGGGGGCACTCGGACCGGTGGGCGAGCCGGACGGGATCGAGGCCGTACGTCCGGGGGCCGATGCGCCGTCGGGGGCCCTCGGACCGGTGGGCGAGCCGGACAGGAGCGAGGCCGTACGTCCGGGGGCCGATGCGCCGTCGGGGGTCACGGGTGCCACGGGTGCGCCCGACACCGGTCCCGGTGCCGGTCCTGATCCCGGTGCCGGTCCTGGCCCTGCTCCCGGCGTCGGGACGACGCAGGTGCGGCGCTCGTACGCCGAAGGGCTCGCCGCCGCCGGGACCGGCCGGGACGGTGATGACCTGTGGGACCGCGCGGTGGAGGTGCTGGCTCCGGGTTGCACCCCGGACGCGGTGCGCCGAGCCGCACTGGCCGTGGGCTGGGCCCTGCGCGCCGACGCCGCGGTACCCGCCGCCGACCTGGCACGGGAGGAACGGATGCGGCAGGTGATCGCCTCCGCCTCGGCGGACGGGCGCCGGGTGGCAGCCGTGATCGGCGCCTTGCACGCACCCGCGCTTCTCGCGTCCTTGGAGGTGGATGCCGGAGCGGAGGCCGGGGCCGGGACGGCGGACGTTTCCGGCACCACGGGGCGGGCGGCCGTTCCGTCCGAGGCCGGGCCGCACGGTGCGGGGCCCCGCACGTGGGGGTCCGGTACGGACGCGGCAGGGGTTCGGGCGGCCGGCAGGGCCGGGGAAGACGGCACCGAAGCGGCCGAGGGCTCGGCGGTGACCTCCCTCGTGCCGTACTCCTTCGACCTGCTCGACTCCCGGTCCGGCTACCCGGCCGGAATCCGCGACCCGTTGTGGCAGCAGGCGGTGCTCACCGCCGCCGGCGATCCGGAACGGATCCGGGAGGCGGCGTCCGACGCGGTGACCGGCCTGTGTCGCGAGATGCGCCGCGGCGGTCACACCGCGGGGACCGGCGAGGCCGCCGAGACGCTGCGCCTGGCCTGCGACCTGGCCGCCCTGCGCGGACTGCCCGCTCCCGGGCGCGGCGAAGTCCTGGAGGCCGTCACCACCGTGCTCGGCCAGGGCGAATCCCTCGGCCGGGGCCGGGCTCTGGCCCGCGCGCTGGAGGCCGTGTTCGTCGGCACCGTACGCGGCCGGATCAGTCCGCACGCGCCCCGGTCCGGTCTCGGCCCCTCGGTCGAGGCCGAGCTCGCGGAACTGCGGCTGCCCCGACCGGACGACCCCGACCGACGCGACCTGCGCCTCGACCCGCTCCGTTCGCCGCTGGACGGCCGCCGCGAAGTACTGCTCCAGCGGCTGCTGGTGATCGGCGCCTCGTACGGCGAACCCCTGGACGTGGCGAGTACGGGCGACGGCACCGCGCTCGGCACCAAGTGGCGTCTGACGTGGACGCCGTCCGTGCCCGCACGCCTCGACCTCGCGGGCGTGCGCGGGGTGACAGCGGCCCAGGCCGCCGCCGGCACGCTCGCCGCGACGGCGCGTCACGAGGCCGCCGAGGGCGGCCCCACCCCGGCCCAGATCCTCGCCGGGCTGACCGCCGCCGCGCGCTGCGGCCTGCCCGGACTGGTCGACGCGCGCCTGCACGAGGCCTCCGCCGTGCTGCCCGACAACGCCGACCTGCCCGAGCTCCTCCGGGCCCTGGACCTGTTGGAGGGACTGCGGCGCGGCCACTACCCCGGCACGACGCAGGACGCCCGTACGACGGCCGGCGCGCTCACGGAGGAACTCCTCGAGGCCACGGTCCGGTCCCTGCCCGGCCTCGCCGGCAGCGACAGTGGCGCCGACGCCGGGGCGCTGGTGGCGCTGGCGGACCGGACGGCCGCCCGTCACCTGGGACTGCGGCTGGACCGGGCGCTCGCCGAGCTGGCGGCCGAGGGCTCCCCGCTCATCCAGGGCGCGGCCGTGGCCGTACGCGTGCTGCTCGACCTGGACGACGCGGCCGGGCTGGGCGAGCGTACCGCCGGCTGGATCGACGGGGCCACGGCTCCGGATACGCGCCGGGCACTGGCGAAGCGTCTTGCCGGGCTGCTCACCGCCGCCGGTCCCCTGCTCCAGGCGTCGCCGGATGCGCTCACCGCACTCATGGACCGGGTTGACGCGCTGTCCGACCAGGACTTCCTCGACCGGCTCCCGGCCCTGCGCAGCGGCTTCGACACACTGGCCCCGGCCGCACGCGAGCGGCTACTCACCACCGTGACGGAGCGCCTCGGCGACCGGCTCGACCTGTCGCTGGACGCCCCGCCCGGGCTGCTCGCCCTGTGGGCAGCGGCCGATGCGGCCGGATCGGCAGCGCTGAAGGCCCTGGGCCTGCCGGTCGCGGACGCCGACGCCGACGCGGGAACGGACCCGGGCCCGGACTCGGCCGGCGCTCCCTGCCCCGCGTCCCCACCCGCGGCGGACAGCGCCGCCGCGGACGACGCGGACCGACGGCTCGGCCGTGCCGACCGCTGGCGGCTGCTGCTCGGCCGTCACAAGGAACGGCTCACCGGCGACGCGCGCCGGTACGCCCGCGCCCTGGACGAGCTCTACGGCCGCGGGCGCGGTGAAGGCGCCCAGGACCTGGACGGCGGCGCACCAGGTCAAGGTGGCGGCCAGGATCCGTCCTTCCCCACCGCGCGGGAGTGGGCGCAGGAGCTGGAGGCCCTCTTCGGCACCGACGTACGCGAGGAGGTCCTCGCGGAGGCCGCCGACGCGGGTCGCACCGACGTGCTCGCGCAGCTCGATCCGGTGTCGGTACGCCCGTCGGTGGAGCTGCTCGGTTCGGTGCTGTCCCTGGCCGGAGGAATGCCCGAGGCCCAACTCGCCCGGCTGCGTCCGCTGGTGAAGCGGCTCGTCGACGAGCTGTCCCGGCAACTGGCCACCCGCCTGCGCCCGGCGCTCACCGGTCTGGCCACCCCGCGCCCGTCCCGACGGCCCGGCGGGCGCCTCGACCTCGCCCGTACCCTGCGGGCCAATCTCGCCCACACCCGGCGGACGGAGGACGGCCGGCTCGTCGTCGTACCGGAGCGCCCGCTGTTCAGCACGCGGGTGAGCAAGGAGGCGGACTGGCGCCTGGTCCTCGTCGTCGATGTCTCCGGCTCGATGGAGGCGTCGGTGATCTGGTCGGCGCTGACGGCTGCGGTTCTCGGCGGGGTTCCGACCCTGTCCACGCACTTCCTGGCCTTCTCCACGCAGGTGATCGACCTGACCGACCGGGTCGAGGATCCGTTGTCGCTGCTGCTGGAGGTCCGGGTCGGCGGTGGTACGCACATCGCGGCCGGTCTCGCGCACGCGCGTTCGCTGATCACCGTGCCGAGCCGCACACTCGTCGTCGTGGTCAGCGACTTCGAGGAGGGCGCGCCGCTCGGCGGGCTGCTGGGCGAGGTGCGTGCCCTGGCGTCCTCCGGCGCCCACCTGCTGGGCTGCGCGGCGCTCGACGACACCGGCACGCCGCGCTACTCGGTGTCCGTGGCGCGCCAACTCGTCGCGGCCGGTATGCCGGTGGCCGCCCTCAGCCCTCTCGAACTCGCCCGCTGGGTGGGCGACCGCCTCCGTGGAGAACCCCGTTGAGCAACGAACTCCTGCCTCCCGTCGCCCCCGACGTCCTCGCCGACGCCGTGGAGCGGCTCAGCGCACGGCTGCGCAAGAAACTCGACGCGGCGATCTCGGGCTGCGCCGACCAGGGTTCCGCCACGGGCGACGGGGCGGTCGAGGTCCGCTTCGGCGAGGACGCCACGGTCACGCTGCGCCCGGGCCCGTCCGGCACGGTCACGAACCCGGAACAGACCGCGTGCACCTGCCTGTTGGCCCCGCGCTGCCTGCACCGGGCCGCGGTTCTGGGCGCGGCGCCCATCGCCGATGGGGAGGGCGACGCGGGCGGGGGTGACGACCCGGGTACGGGTGGGACCGCAGGCTCGGGCACGGCCCCCGACACGGGCGCGGGGCCAGAGGCGGCCGCGCCCACCGCCCCCGACGCCGACGTTGCGGCCACGGCGGTCGCACCGGCCGCCCTGACCGCGGCGCAGGTACGCGCCGCCACGGCGCTGTGGGACGCCGCCGCCGAGGCCCTGTCCGCCGGCGTCGTGGCGGGCGGTGCCGTGGTGCAGGCCGAGCTGCTCCGTGCCGCCCACACCGCGCGGCTGGCCGGGCTGCCGCGGGCCGAAGCGGCCGCGCTGCGAGTCGTACGGGGCCTGAGGGCCGCGCGGGAGCGGAGCGAGGGACAACGTCTCGCCGACCTCACCGGAGCCTTCCGTGAGCTGCTGGTCGGCACCGCCCCGCTCGCATCCGGATCGGCCGGCACGGATGCGGCGGGCTCCGCGCGCCGGGTCTACGAACAGGGCGGCAGCCTGCGGGTGTACGGCCTGTGCCGGGAGCCGGTGCTCTCCGCGACGGGGTACGGCGGAGTGACCACGCACCTGGTCGGTTCGGACGGCGCCGGTTACACGGTGTCCGACGTGCGCCCCGGTGGCCTCGCCCGTGTGAAGGGCGCGGGGTCCGCGTCCGTGGCGCTCGGCGGTGCCGTCCTCGACCACGCCGGGCTGGCGCGCGGGGGTCTACGGATCGTCGGCGCGACCGTCTCCGCGGACGGGCGGCTCGGGGCGGGGCGGGGGGTCGGCGCGACGCCACTGCGCGGGGTGGACTGGTCCGAGGAACCTGCCGCTGCCCTCTTCGCCCGACCGGTGCAGGAGGCGATGACCGCCGTGCTCGCCGACGGCGCGTCCGGGGCGGGCGCGCCCGGTAGTACGGCGCCGAGTCTGCTGGGCTGCGACGTCGAGGTGATCGGCCCGGCCGGCGATTCTGTCGTCGTCCGCGCCGCCGGTGAGGGACCGATGCTGCGGCTCCGTCCTGCACACCCCCACCCGGAGCTCCCGCACGCAGCCAATCTGCGCCGGATCGCCGAACACCGGGGGCTCGCCCTGCGCGTACTCGGCCGCCCCGACCTGGACCGGGCGGCGACGCTCCTGTCGCTGGCGGTCGGGCCGGTGCCGGGGGCGTCCGCCACGCTGCGGCTGCCGGACGAGTGGAAGGGCCGTGCCGACCTGGGCTACGACCGGCTTCAGGGCGAGCACTTCCCCCGCGAGACCGCAGGACCTACGGCCTGCGGGCCGGTCGCCGCGGGCCCCGACCCGCTCGCGGAGGCACCTCTGTGGCGTGTCCGGCGCCTGCTGGAGACGGGCGTCGCGGGCGGTCGCCGTGCCGTGGCCGAGGCGGGCCGCGGCACGGACGCGGCCTCGCTCTCCGCCCGCCTGACCCGGGCGGGACTCGGCAGAGCCGCCCACCTCGCACAGGCCCTGACAACGGAGGCGGGCCGCCGCCCCCGCGACGCCTTCGGCCGTCTGACCGACCCCTCGGCCGACGCCTACACAAGGGCCTGGCTCGCCTCCGCCGTGCACCTGGCGGCTGCGGAGCGCTCGCTGGTGGCCGCGTCCTGGTCGTGATCCGCCGCTGAGCCCACCGGGCCGCGTGGGCCGCCCGGTGGGCTCAGCGGTAGCCGAAGGACCCGGGTCCCGGCCGTCCCGGCGTTCCGCCACCACCTCCGTGACCGGGCCCCCGCGCCGGGGCGCCCCCGCGCAGCCTTGAGGAGCACTCTGTCCCGGTGGGTGCCACAGGTGTGGTGGCATCGTTCGATCCGGTGAGGGCACCTTGTCGTCGCCAGGAGTCGCGTGTGGTCGTCAGTGCTTCGTGGTGTCGGTGATCCAGCGGGCGGCGAGGAGTCCCGAGCCGGCGGTGAGGACGGCGGCTGCGATGACGGTTGCATTCAGGCCGCAAGCGTCGGCGAGGATGCCGGCTACCAGGGCTCCGGCGGCGTAGCCGATGTCGCGCCAGAAGCGATAGGTGCCCAGGGCGTTGGCGCGCCAGGCGGGGTGGGCGTGGTCGGAGACGGTGGCGATGAGCGCGGGGTAGACCATGGCGGTGCCGAGTCCGAGGGCGACGGCGGACAGGATGCCCGCGAGGAGGGGGCGGTCCAGCAGGGCGAGGGCGAGGACGAAGCCGACGGCCTGGACGAACATGCCGGTGACGATGAGGGGCTTTCGCCCGATGCGGTCGGCGAGGTGGCCGGTGGGTATCTGGCCGATGCCCCAGAGGATCGGGTAGAGGCCCTTGATGAGGCCGACTGCGGCCAGCCCCAGGCCGTGGTCGGTGAAGAGCAGGGGAAAGACGCCCCAGGTCAGGCCGTCGTTGAGGTTGTTGACCAGCCCTGCCTGGCTGGCGCCGCGCAGGGAGCGGTCGCGCCAGGAGGTCCGCGCGAACGTGGCGGCCGGTCCCGTGCTCTCGCCGGTGGGCAGCGGCGCGGCGTGCTGGGCGAGTTCGAGGGCGACGTGCGCGGCGGTGTCCCGTACGACGAGGGCCAGGGCAAGGCCGGCGACGACGAAGACGGCACCGATGAGTTCCGGGACGGGGCGCAGGCCGTAGCCGGTGGCGAGGTAGCCGGTGAGCAGGGCGGTGGCGCCGACGGCGGTGTAGCCCGCTGCCTCGTTGAGGCCGGTGGCCAGGCCCCTGCGCGCGGGGCCTACGAGGTCGATCTTCATGTTGACCGTCATCGACCATGTCAGGCCCTGGTTGAGGCCGAGCAGGACGTTCGCGGCGACGATCCATCCCCAGGACGGTGCCCAGGCGAGAGCAAAGGGTACGGGGATGCCGATCAGCCAGCCGGCGATGAGGAGCTGCTTGCGGCGGAAGCGGGCCGTCAGGGTTCCGGCTGCGAGGTTGGTAAGGGCCTTGGTGAGGCCGAAAGCAATGATGAAGGAGAAGACCGCCAGGTCGCCGGTCAGACCGAACGTGTCGGTGCCGATGAGCGGCACGGTGGTTCGTTCCAGGCCCACCAGGCCGCCCACGGCGATATTGACGACGACGAGCAGGGAGAACTGCAGCCGGTTCTCCCGCAGGCCGAGGCGGACCGGAGGCCGGGGGGCGCGGGTCGGCGAGGTGGCCGTGGGCAGGGCGTTCACGAGCGGATCTCCTCCGTGCCGTGACGGGGTGGGCAAAGCGTCGGGCGTATGCGGATGGCCTGCCGGAGGTGCACCTGCTGCGGGCCTTGCGTGGGACCGCTCCCGCTCAGCGGGCTTCGCAGCGGGTCTTGCAGCTGCCATCGGCCTACATACACGCAGTTCAGAATACCCCTACGGGTATTCTGAATCGAACACCTCAAGCGGGTTCACCATGTGACCCACAATACCCATGGGGGTATTTGACTTCCCTCACGGAGCCGCTTTACCGTCGAGTACATAAATACCCATGGGGGTATCGAGAGCTACCCGGAGCGTCCGGGCGGCCGAACAGCTCATGGCCGACGGGGCGGATGCCGTCACCGTCGCGGGTGGCGGCACCGCGGGCGGAGCCCGCACCGGTCGTCAACTCGTACGCGGTACGACCCCTCACACCGTCCGACCACCGGGACCCACCGGGCCGGGCCCCGCCACTCCGGGCGTAGGACCGCCCCGCGCCCCAGCACCTTCGCACCCGCCTCGGCGTGCGTGTTCCTCATGAAGGGATTGCCGTGTTCTTCACCCAGTACTACCTCGACTGCCTCTCCCACGCGTCGTACATGATCGCCGACGGGACGACCGGTCAGGCCGTGGTGGTCGACCCGCGGCGGGACG
This sequence comes from Streptomyces sp. NPDC048295, assembly GCF_040652135.1. NCBI lineage: Bacteria > Bacillati > Actinomycetota > Actinomycetes > Kitasatosporales > Streptomycetaceae > Streptomyces > Streptomyces sp. NPDC048295. The sequence continues at coordinate 79,347 of NZ_JBEZLL010000013.1, read as the reverse complement.
TCTCCGAGTACCTGGCCGACGCCTCCGCGCACGGGCTCACAGTGGTCGGCGTGATCAACACGCACTTCCACGCGGACTTCGTCGCCGGCCACCTGGAGATGGCGGACGAGACCGGTGCCTGGATCGGCTACGGCCGACGCGCGGAGACCGACTACCCGATCCGCAAGCTCGCGGAGGGCGAGCGCATCTCCCTCGGCGACGTCACCCTGGAGATCCTGGAGACGCCTGGGCACACCCCGGAGTCGATCAGCATCCTCGTGTACGAACGCGCCGACGACTCCGTCCCGTACGGCGTCCTGACCGGCGACGCGCTGTTCATCGGCGACGTCGGCCGTCCGGACCTGCTCGCCTCCGTCGGCGTCACCGCCGAGGAGCTGGGCGCGATGCTCCACGACAGCGTCCAGAACAAGCTGATGGGCCTTGCCGACGAGGTCCGTGTCTTCCCCGCGCACGGCGCCGGCTCCGCCTGCGGCAAGAACCTCTCGACCGCGAAGCAGTCGACCATCGGCGAGCAGCGTGCCACCAACTACGCCTGTGCGTCGATGGACCGTGCAGAGTTCGTCGCGCTCGTCACCGCCGGCCAGTCCGCCGCGCCCGGCTACTTCGCCTACGACGCCGAACTGAACCGCAGGGACCGCGCCAGGTACGACGCCTCGTCGGCCCCGCGGCCGCTGACGCTCGCCGAGTTCACCGAACTGCGTGCCGCGGGGGCAGTCGTCGTGGACGCCCGCGATCCGCAGGAGTTCGCCGCCGGGCACCTGCGCGGCGCGGTGAACGTGCCCGCCGACGGGCGGTTCGCCGAGCAGGCCGGCACCGTGCTGGACCCGGCCGACGAACTGGTCGTCATGGCGCCGCAGAACCGGGAGGAGGAGGTCGTCACGCGCCTGGCCCGGATCGGCTTCGACCGCGCCGCCGGCTACCTTCGCAACCCCGAGGACGCCCTGGAGACGCTGGCCGACGACGTCGCCCCGGCGAGCCGCGTGACCGCCGCGCACCTGCGTACCGCCCTCGCCGGCAGCAACCCTCCCGTCGTCGTGGACGTCCGCACCTGCGGCGAACGCGAGGCGAACGGTTTCATCGAATCCGCCCTGCACATCCCCCTGAGCGAACTGCCCGCGCGAAGCGGCGAGCTGCCCGCCGACCAGCCCCTCGTCCTGCACTGCGCCGGCGGGCACCGCTCCTCGATCGCGGCGAGCCTGCTGCGACACCAGGGCTTCGCCGATGTCTCCGACATCCTCGGCGGGTACGCCGCCTGGGCTCTGTCCGCCGAGCACGTGAGCGCCTGACCGGCGCAGCTCCGGCCGACTCCCGGGGCCCGCAATCCACCCTGGCCCCACCAACCTTCACCTGTACCTCCCTGCGTACAGGTGCGACCGAAGGAACCTCATGAACGCCGCCCCCGCACCCTCATCTTCCCTCTCCCCCGCCGTGCTGCACCGTCTCGTCCAGGAAGGACGGGCGCCGCGCCTGCTCGACGTACGCACGCCCGGCGAGTTCCGCACAGCGCACATCCCTGGCTCGTACAACGTGCCCCTGGACACCCTGCGCGAACACCGTGGCGAGCTGCTGGCCCACCTGGACGAGGACGTCGTTCTCGTCTGCCGCTCCGGAGCCCGCGCCGCGCAGGCCGAGAAGGCCCTGGCCGATGCCGGTCTGCCGAACCTCCGCGTCCTGGAAGGCGGCATCATCGCCTGGGAGACGGTCGGAGCCCCCGTCAACCGAGGTCCCGAGCGGTGGGACATGGAGCGTCAGGTACGACTCGTGGCCGGCTCCGTCGTCCTGGCCACCGGCCTGGTCGGCGTGTTCGTTCCCGGCACGCACCTGATCGGCACCGCGATCGGCGCGGGCCTGACGTACGCGGCCGTCAGCAACTCCTGCATGATGGGCGTCCTGCTGTCGAAGCTGCCGTACAACCGGGGCCCGCGCCCCGACATCCGCAAGGTGATCGCGGAGCTGCGGAGCACACAGTGACCGCCCTGGTCGTCGCGGCTTCTCTGCTGATCGGCGTCAGCCTCGGCATCCTCGGCGGCGGCGGGTCGATCCTGACGGTGCCGATCCTGGTCTACCTGGCCGGACAGGACACCAAGGAGGCCATCGCCACCTCGCTGTTCGTGGTCGGTGTCACGAGCCTGGCCGCGCTGGTCCCGCACGCGCGGGCCCGGCGGGTGCGCTGGCGGACCGGCCTGCTGTTCGGCGCGTTCAGCATGCTCGGGGCGTACGGTGGCGGGCGCCTCGCCGAGTACGTCCCGGGCACGGCCCTGCTGGTCGCTTTCGCCCTGATGATGCTGGCAACAGCGGTCGCGATGCTCCGCAAGCCCCGGAACGGCCGGACGAGGGCGCGGCCCACGCACAGCGACCTGCCCATGAAACACATCGCCGTGGAGGGTCTCGTCGTCGGCGCGGTGACGGGCCTGGTCGGCTCCGGCGGCGGATTTCTCGTCGTGCCCGCCCTCGTCATCCTCGGCGGGCTCCCGATGGGCATCGCAGTCGGCACCTCGCTCCTCGTCATCGCGATGAAGTCCTTCGCCGGACTCGCCGGGCACCTCTCCGGCGTCGCGATCGACTGGCGTCTCGCGCTGACCGTGACGGCCGCTGCGGTGGTCGGCAGCCTGGTCGGCGGACGGCTCGCGGGCCGCATCCCTCAGGACGCCATGCGCAAGACGTTCGGCTGGTTCGTCGTCGTCATGGGTGTCTTCGTGCTCGCCCAGCAGCTCGGCACCGCCGTCTGGGCCCACCCGGCCACATGGGCGGGGCTAGGAGTCGCACTGGCCGCCGCGGTCGCCGCCCGGCTGCGGCGAGCCCAGCACCCACCGCGCCCGCATTCGGCCGCCTCCGGGCCCCAGCACTCCACTCTGCCGGAGAAACGCGAGCAAAGTACAGTAAACCTCTGACATATACCCCCAAAGGGTATATCCGTCAGGAGTGAAGGAGGATCTCGTGCAGGTGGACGAAGAATCGGCGCGGCCCGTCCTGAACCGTCTTCGGCGGGCTCAGGGGCAGCTGGCCTCGGTGATCACGATGATTGAGTCCGGCCGCGACTGCAAGGACGTCGTGACCCAACTGGCCGCCGTCTCCCGGGCCCTGGACCGGGCCGGATTCAAGATCGTGGCGAGCGGGATGCGGCAGTGCCTCACCGAAGGATCCGACGCCTCGCCCATGACACAGGAGGAGTTGGAGAAACTCTTCCTCGCTCTCGCCTGACCCCGCTCCGCCCGGCCGGCTCCACCAAGGGCCGACCGGCGACGCGGTGCCTTTCGCTCATGCACGCGGGTCGGTGGTGCACATGGTCGGGCGTGCGCTGCGGACGTGTCCCGGGCGCGGGAAAAGCGCGACCCAGACCGTGCCGTACTCCCCAGTCCGGGCGAACGGCCGGAGGAAATGGTGACGTTGGACGCCTGCAAACATCCTCGGAGCCTTGGGGGTGCACGACACGGACACCACCGCGGCACCGGCCGGTCCCCGCGTGCGCAGCCGCCGGAAGGACACCGACGACCAGGACCAGGAGCACGACGGCGGGGACGTCCTGGGGACGGCGGCGGGGCGGGGGCGGAGTCCGGGTGAACGCGGCTGGGACGCCTGGCGGTTCTACCGAAGGGGCATACGGCACAACCCTGTCGAGGCGCCGTGGAGGGAAGCCGGCCCCGACCGCCTCACCGTCCGCCGGGACGTCCATCTGCACCTGCTCGCACCACGACCACCCTGACAGGCCCCGACCGGGGCGAAGGTGGGCCCACGCGCGTCACGCGTGGGCCCACCTTCGCCGGTTTCCGGGATCAGCTCGGCTGGCCCCCGGCGTACTGATGGATCCCGCCTGCCGACTTGACGTGCCACACCGTCCTGTCGGCCGCCACGCCCAACGAGATCGTGGGAAACCCTCGCATGAGCCTGTGCCACGTCACGGCGCACGCCATCGGTGATGAGCGGCGCCGAGGCCCAGGCGTCCACACCGACAAGACACATCAATGCCGCCGCACCCGGTGGTGGGACAGCGGTCGGGACATGTCCGGGACAGGCCGAAGCCCTGGTCACTCCCAGCGGTGAGCGTCCAAAGTGAGCTGCAGCCGGAGAGGCTACAGCGGAACAACCGACGTCCACTGATGTGTTCAGGGTTGTTCCGTGCCGTCAGAAGGAGGATCTCACCATGCGTAAACGCACTGCCGTTCTTGGTGCCTTCGGCACCGTCGCTGTCGCCCTGTCCATCTCGACCAGCGCCCAGGCCGCCGCCTGGACACCCACAGAGGCCACCAAGTACGCCAACATCCGAGAGTGCTACCGCGCCACTTGCGCGTCGACGGGCGTCATCTTCCCGGAGATGCCCGTCTGGTGGTCGCACTACGCATACAACGATGCGGGCAACAAGTGGTACTACGTCAGAAATGACAACGGCAATACAGGCTGGGTGTACTGCGAGAACATCACCGCAGGCTGTTGAGGACCAGCCGTTGACTGCGTGACGGCCTACCGGTCGCACTGGGCGGCCGTCCACACAGCCTTCGCGCACCCGGCGACAGCGGGATCACCGGAGGAGCTTCGTGCACGCCAGGTCCGGGAGAAGTACCCGCCGAGGTGAGTCCCCGGGTCGGGCGGCTCCGGGACTCCTTTGCGCACCAGCAGCGTCCGACGCTGAAAACCCTGGCGACTTGTCGCCCGGCAGGACGCCTCTACGACGCGCCGGTCGCAAAGGGGTACCCGGCTCGCGATATCGCCCCCAGTGACTCAGGAACTGGTGGGGTCCGGGCGGGCCAGCGGAGTACCAAGCCCGGAACTGAATGGGCGAGGGCGCAGGCGGAGCCCGGGAGGTGTACCCGGCCCGGCTGGAGGAGTTCATCGTCCGATGCGGCCGGACGCGCCAGGGCTCGACGGGGAGGACGACGGCAGTGGCGACTGGGTGGGCAGGCGGGTGCCGCCCACCCGGTGGCCACTCGGACGCGATCCCGTGCGCGGCTTCCACACCTTCGACCAGATCGCGCCGGACGCCGCTGTCTCATGGGAAGCTGGGGAGGCCCGCGTCCGCCCGGCTCTGCCGCGTCCTCACACGCTGGCCCCATCCGCGAAATGGACAGTGGCGGGTCAAGACGCTTCGCGGACCTCTCGGCTCAGCAGACGGCAGAGCCAACGGAAGCGGGTCCGGCGGGCGTCTCGGGAGAGTTCGGCGTGCGGCGCCAGTTGGTCGAAGCCGTGGAAGCCGCCTGACCAGACGTGCAGTTCGGCATCTCCGCCGGCGTGCCAGATGCGCGTCGCGTACTGGATGCACTCGTCACGAAGGGTCTCTGCGGCACCGGCGTCGACATAGGCCGGCGGCAACTGGGACAGGTCCGCCGCGCGGGCGGCCGCGGCGTAATACGAGACCTGCGAGCTTTCCCGTTCCTTGCCGAGAAGAGCGGTCCAGCTCAGGTTGTTGGCACGGCGGTCCCACACGCCCAGTCCGGTCATCTGACGTGCTGACGGACTGTCGTTACGGTCGTCGAGCATGGGGCACATCAGCAGCTGGCCAAGAATGCCGGGCCCCTTTCGGTCGCGCGCCATCAGGGCCAGAACAGCAGCGAGGCCCCCGCCGGCGCTGCCACCGACGGCGATGACACGTTTGCTGTCCACGCCGAGTGTGCCGGCATGGCGGGCGAGCCACAGCAACCCGGCGTAACAGTCCTCGATCGCCGCTGGGTACGGGTGCTCAGGTGCCAGCCGATAGCCTACGGATACGACCGCCAGCTCGAGGGGCTCAGCCCACTCGTGGAGGATCGTCTGCATTCCGGTGCGGTTGGTTCCACCGATCATGCCTCCGCCGTGCATGTGGTAGATGACCGGTGCTTGTCGGCATAGGCCTGTGGGGCGTGCGAAGAGAAGTGAGACGTCCGGCGCGCCGTCCGGACCGGGGGCGAGGAACTCTTGGATCTCGAACCTGCCGTGGTCGCGGAGCTCCTTGAGTGAAGGGTCTGTCGTGGTGAGTTGCGCACGCCACCGGGGGATGTCGTCAGCCGACGCCGGCGCGTTCTCCGGGGGCGCGCCCAGCTTCTCCAACTCCGCTTCGAGTTCGGGGGCGAAGGGCACGGGTGGGGCCGTGAGCTGCGTCTGATTTCGGTTGCTGTTCATACGTCTTTCGTCCTCTCGATGTGTTCGCCGAAAGTCTTGGAACAGAATGGATATTTCCGTGATCTGGGTACGAGGTACGACGTCGTGGCTGAAGAATGGTCGATCAGCCGGCTGCCACAGAGGGTGTTGATGCCGAGCACCGCCGGGTCACCCGGCCGTATCCGACATTCACCGAACTCGCTGCGGAAGACGGCGGAGCTCTCGCAGGTGAAGACCTGGCGCACCCAGCCGTACGCCACGGGCGCCACGACACCGGTGAGCGTGTGATGGCACGCATGGATCGGCGTGTGGACAACGGCGTGCGAAGGAGGAGGCTGGTCAATCATGTGAGGACCTGCCTCCTGGCTCGCTTGTCGTAGTGCCCGATCCAGGACGGTCAAATGCCCAGGCCCCGGCGCTGATGCATCCGCCCGTTCCCGTCGAGCTCGATGACGGTGTCGACACCGATCCGTTCGAGGAACGCGAAGTCGTGGCTGACGATGAGGAGCGCGCCGCGGTACGCGTCGAGGGCTTCGGCGAGTTGCTCGACGCTGGCGATGTCGAGATTGTTGGTCGGCTCGTCAAGGATCAGCATCTCGGCAGGCGGTGCGGCCAGGAGGAGCCGGGCGAGCGAGACCCGGAATCGCTCCCCGCCGGAGAGTGTGCGGACGGGGCGGTCCACGCTGTCACCGCGAAGGAGCAACCGGGCCAGCTGATTGCGAATGGTGCCGGCCGGCGTGCCCGGGGCGACAGCCTGCACGTTCTCCATCGCGTTGGCGTCATCATCGAGCCCATCGAGGCGTTGCGGGAGGAAACCGACGAGTTCGGTGGCAAGGCGCCCTTGCGGTCGCCTCGGAATCGGCTCGACACGCTGAACGAGCTGCTCGATCAGGGTCGACTTCCCGGCACCGTTCGCGCCGACGAGCGCCACCCGTTCCGGGCCCTGGATCACGACGGTTCGGCCCTCGTCCTCCAGTTCCGCCAGCCGTCGTCCGCGTGGGACGTCCGGGTCGGGCAGGACGAGATGGATGTGCTCCTCGTCGCGGACGCGTGCGTCCGCGACATCGACGGCTGCCTGCGCGGCTTGGACCTTGTCATCGAGAGTGGAGCGCAGTGAACCTGCGGATGCCTGAGCCTTGCTGGCGCGGTTGCCGGCGAGGATCTTCGGGATGCCGCCGTCCTTCTGGGTCTTCTTCCCTGTCCGCTCACGGCGCGCCAGCTTCGTCTCCGCCTCGATGCGTTGCCGCTTCTCGACCTTGAGCGCCTGCTGAGCTGAGCGTGCGGCCTGCGCTGCGGCCGCCTGTTCCTGCTCCTGGTGCTCCTTCCATGCGCTGTACGGGCCACCGAACGTGGCCAGAGTGCCGCCGTAGAGCTCGGTGGTGTTGTCCATGTGCTCCAGCAGTTCGAGATCGTGGCTCACGACGACGAGCGTCTCGGGCCACTGGTCGACGAACTCGGCAAGTTTGGCCCGCGTGGCGCGGTCGAGGTTGTTGGTGGGCTCGTCGAGCAGCGTGATGGGGGTGCGACGGATACGCAGCCCGGTGATCGCGATGAGCATTCCCTCCCCGCCGGAGACCTCGGCCACGCGGCGGCCGAGGTCTGCGGCGGAGAACCCGATCTGATGCAGCGCTTCGTCGGCACGAGACTCGATGTCCCAGTCGTCACCGATCGCATCGAAGTAGCGCTGGTCGACTTCACCGGACTCGATCGCCTTCATTGCGTCGAGGACCCCTTGGATGCCGAGCAGCTCGGCGATGGTGGTGTCCTGCCGCAGTGTGAGCGTCTGCGGCAGGTAGCCGACCTCGCCCACGGTGTCGATCTGCCCGGCAGTCGGTTGCAGGTCACCGGCGATGAGCCGGAACAGGGTGGACTTGCCGGCGCCGTTGCGGCCGACAAGCCCGGTTCTGCCGGCAGTGAAGGTGCCGTTGACACCGGCGAGCGCGACGGTGCCGTCGGGCCACTCGAAGGTCAGATCGCGCAGTGTGATAGCGGACTTCGTGGACATGGGCAGTGCTTCTCTCTTCTCTCGCCCGTCAGCCAACGGGTGTGACGGGGATCAGTTCCGTGTCGACCGGGGCGGCCCCCGGGGAAGGCATGGCGAAATACCTCGCGTGCAATTGCCCGCAGGCGGCGTCGATACCCGTGCCGAACTGGCGCCTTCTGGTCGTGTGCACGCCGCGCGCGGTGAGCCCGCGCACGAACTCGTCCACGCGGGTCGAGGACGGTGCGCGATACTCCGGCGCTGCGCCGACCGCCTCGTTGTAGCGGATGACGCTGACGTGGAACAGCTCGGGCCTGGAGCGCTGGTGGACCAGCTCGGCTAGGGCGGCACGGTGGTCGTCGCTGTCGTTGACGCCGGCAATGAGCAGATAGGCCAGATAGACCTTGCGACGACTGATGGCAGCGTGTCTGTCGAGGATGTCGAGGCTCTGTGCGAGCGGGAACGTCTCCTCGAGCGGGATGATCCGCGCCCGCTCCTGCGGAAACGGCGAGTGCACCGAGAGCGTGATCGTCACCTGGGGGTGCTCGTCCACGAGGCGTGCGAGATTCGGTGCGAACCCGACCGTGGAGACCGTGACCCGTCGCGCGGACATGCCGGCATAGGCGGCATCGGTCAGCAGCGTCAGCGCGTCGAACACATGCGGGTTGGCGAGCGTCTCACCCATGCCCATGAACGCGACGCTGGCCGGCCTCGACAGGCCCGCGCGCGTCCAACGTGGATGCATCACCTGTGCGACGATCTCGTCCGCCGTGAGGTTGCGGATCAGGCCGACCGCTCCCGTGGCACAGAAGGTACAGCCCAGACCGCATCCGGCCTGCGACGAGATACACATGGAGTCCCATCCGGCTCGATAGTGCGAGACGACGGTCTCGATCCGCGCTCCGCTGTCCGATGCGAACAGCACCTTCTCGACCTGCTCGTCGCATTGCACCTCCAGCGCAGTCAGCGGGTGCAGCCGCGGCCCGAACCGCTCCGCGAGGTCGCCGCGAAGGCGCGCCGGGAGGGCGTGGACATCGGCGAAAGTCTCGGCCGTCGAGCTCTGCCACGCGGTGATGAGCTGGTGAAACCGGAATGCGGGCATGCCCGTTTGCGCGAGGTGATCGCGAATGCGCATCCAACGGCTTCTTGCGGTGAGGACGGTGTTCATGCGTCACCACCCGTAGGAGGCAAGACCTCACGCCCCCGGTAGAAGCCGCAGTACTGGCAGGCGTGATACGGGGGCGTGGCCTTGCCACAAGCGGGATCCGTGCAGATGGCGCGCGCCGGACCGCCGGTCTTCCAGTGCGCTCGGCAATGACGTGTGCGCGAGCGCGAGGTGCGATGTTGCATGGCAATGCCCTTCGTGAACGGGTTGTGTGAGCCAGCGGAACTGGCAGGACAACCGACCACGGGGCCGTGTGTCGATGCGGCGAGGGGTGCGAGCGGAACTGGCAAAGAGCCACGCTCCTGCGGCATGGGGGCCGCAACCCGAATTCCGGGCAGGAGGAGGTTGCATACATGGCAGGTCGTAGTCGCGCGTTCGCAGTCATGCACTCGGGACCAAGTTCGGTGCGATGCGAACGTGCCGGAGGGATTCACACTGCGGTGTCAACACCCGGAAAGGCGGACTCACACGCGTGCGTCGAGAAACGATCGTTCACTAATGTGGACAACGCCCACACGAGTGAAAGCCACCGGCAGTTCGGTGGCTAGAACCTGTCTACTTCAATCAGTCCCATATCAGTGATCCTATCAGCCTTGCGTTGCCGGTCACTACGCAGTCGTATACGTCGATGACATGCACAGCAGCCAGTGGTCCGGGCCGGCCTCGGCTTCGCCCCTGGCAACAGCCCTTGCTTCTGGCCGCGTCGGCCGCCGCGCGGCACACCGGGAACATGATCCCGCACGCGAGCATCCCGGCGTTCGGATGAGTGGTCACGCGGGTGAGAACGGCGCGATTCACCTACAAAGCCCCCTAGTTACCGGCTGGACGTGACGGCGGACTTGTTCACCCCGGACGCCCTGTACCAGGCTGGATACCCTGTGGTGAGGTGTTGGTCTCCCGCACACCGACGTCCGCCCTGCAGGGCTTCGTGGCCCGAACAGCTTCCCGGCCCCTCGGGGGCACGGCTCCTGGGCGGCGTGCTCCAGCTCGCCAACGCGGTTGAGGAGGCCAGGGTTTGGTGACAGTACGCGGCTGGCGCCGAGGACTTCGCCGCCGCGTACCGCCTGTACCTACGCCCCCTTGCCCTCGGTGAAACCGAGGCGGCCGCGTGCTGGTAGCAGCAGACCGGACTCGACATTCGCCGCGGTGACATTGCATGAGCCGGACCGCTTGGTGCCGATGATGCTCCCGAAGCGGGCGCATCCTGCGGCAAGGACGTCGGTACGGTTCAGGATGCTCCGCCAGCCGTCGCACAGGATCTCCCCGCCACGACCTACGGCTCGGTCGGCACCAGAGGGCGCGCCGCGACGGAGATCGAGGCAATGTCCTCCATTCGCGCGCGGAACGGGTCACGGCGAAGCGCCCCGGTCACCCGGCCGGCGGCGGGCATCGTCACCCGTTGATCCGTACGAAACCGCTCAGGCTCCGGCCGCAGTGAACGGCAGGGACCCGTACCGTCGTACGTAGTTGCCGTCGGCGAAGGTGCCCGCTGCTGCGTCGACCTCGAAGTCCGGGAAGCGGGCCAGGAGTTCCTCCAGGGCTGTTCGGGAGACCAGGCGGGCCGCCGAGGCGCCCAGGCAGTGGTGCGGGCCGTGGGTGAAGGCGAGGTGCTGGGGGCCCTCTCGGGTGAGGTCCGGGTGGTGGGCGGTGGGGCCGTAGGCCCGTGGGTCGCGGTTGGCTGCGGCGTAGAGGAGGAGTACCTTGCGGCCGGCAGGGACGGTTCGGCCGTGGAGGGTGGTGTCTTCGGTGACAGTGCGGGCCAGGCACTGGACCGGGGAGGTCAGCCGGAGGAATTCCTCGGTGGCGGACGGGAGCAGAGCGGGGGTGTCCAGGAGAGCGCGGCGTTGGCCGGGGTGGGCGGTGAGGAGTTCGGCGGCGCCGCCGAGCAGGCCTGTGGTGGTGTCGTTGCCGCCGGCGACCATGGTGAAGGCGAAGCCGAGGATGCGCAGCAGGGTGCCAATGTCGTCGGACGGCATCAGGCCGACCAGGTCGGAGACGGTATCGTCGGCGGGTTTGGTGCGGCGGTGTTCGATGAGCTCGGTGAAGTAGCCGAACAGGCTGGTGACGGCTTCGGCGGCGGTGAGCGGGTCGCCCAGTGCGTTGGCCTCGACGATGGCGTGGGTCCAGCCGTCGAAGTGGGCGCGGTCGTGTTCGGGGACGCCGAGATAGCGGCCTACTACGTAGCTGGGCAGCGGTTTGAAGAGTTCGGCGATGATGTCGCAGCTGCCGCCGAGATCGGCGATGCGGTCCAGGCGGGCGCGGACGAAGGCACGGACATCCGGCTCGATGGCGGCGACCCGGCGCGGGGTGTAGCCGCGTGTGATCAGCCGGCGGAAAGCAGTGTGTTCGGGCGGGTCCAGCATCACCATCGGGGCGGCGTCAGTGATGCCGAGGCGTTCGCGCTCGCCGTAGGTGATGGTCAGGCCGTCCGCGGAGGAGTAGCGATCGGTGTCGCGGGCGGCTGCGAGCACGTCCGCGTAGCGGGAGAGGACCCAGTAGTCGCCGTCGGCGACGTGGTGGAGCGGGTGCGCGTCGCGCAGTGTCGCGTACATCTCCCACGGCGAGCGCCAGCTCTCGCCGGAGCACGGGGCGAACGGGGCGAACGGGGCCTGATGAGATGCGGTCATGCCGGGAGGGTGGGGGTGGCGCCCGTAAGAGTCAATGGCACCTGTGGAGCGACGCCCCGGACGGATCTACCGGCCGGGGCCGAGCGATGGGGCCCGGAGGCGAGCGCACGCTGACGTGGGACCGCCGGGGCTGGAGCTGGCCGTCTGCCGCTGCCGCTGCCGCTGCCGCAGGGAATCACGACGGCGAGCTGCTTCCTCACAAAGGGGAGGAACCCGTCGATGTCCCGCAAGTATCCGGACCGCAAGCCGATGCCTGGTCTCGAACGCGGCAGGTGGCCGCCGAGCTGAAGGCGAGGTTCGAGGCGGGTGCCTCCATCCGGTCGCTCGCCGAGGACACCGGCCGCTCGTACGGCGGCGTGCACCGGCAGTCGGCCGACGCCGAAGTGGCCTTCCGCTCGCACGGCGACGCAACGCGCGGGGATGCGGCTTCATGATCCCGCTGCCGCCGCACCACACCAAAGGCGGCGTCCTGGTCGCCCTACAGGCTCCGGGGGGGGCGAGGGATCTTTCGGACCATGGGGCGGCACGGCCCCGGGGCGGACCTGGAGGGGCATGGCGACGGCAGCATCGGCCGGACATCGTCACGCCGCCGGGCCGGTCCAGGCTCGCTGACCCCGGCCGGGCCCGCTGACCGGGGTTACCGGTTCTGTTGAAGCTTGAGCATCTCGAAGAAGACCGAGGTCGCTTCCTGGCTGACCAGCTCCAGGAGTTCAGCCAAGTCTGGAGCTGCGGCACGCTGCCCGCAGCAGTGGCCTGTAGGCCACCAGCCCGCGCCGGGCGAAGGCCGGGACAGCGAACGCGGGACGCACAACCTAGTTGTCCAGGTACGGGCACAGGGGCCGTACGCCGAGCGTGTCGGCGTACGGGGCCCAGCCGCGGGCGGAAACGGACCCGGCACAAGGTCGACCGGCTCAGCCGCTTCCTCGCCGTCCTGCTGCTCAACATGCCCGCCGTCTGCACCCACGCCACCGCCCTGGCCCTCGAAACCCCGCAGAACACCCACGTTCAGGCGCCTACGAACAGATCTGCACGGGCCGGATCAGGAAGCAGGGTCCGGTGCGTGCGATCGCAAGGCTGAGAAGTGAGCCGCCAGGGTGGCGAGCGTGCGTGCCGGACCCCGCGAGCCCGGCGTGATCCAAACAAAGGCCCCTGAGTGCGCGGTGGTCACAGAGGCCGCTTCAAGAGCGGCACCTACCAAGTTCTGTCGCAGGCGTCCAGCTTCCTGACGGGCGCGGCGAGGGTGGCCGACGCAAGGATCGCGACGGAGTACAGGTCGGCCATCGACACGGTCGACGCGCAGCGCCGAATCACCCAAGAGGCGGCCGTGCCGCCCATGCCCTGTGACGGCCTCCGGAGACCTCACACGTGCGTGGGGTAGGAGCCGGTCGCCAAGGGTTCCTGACCAGCGTGAATGTCGTGCCTGGTCAGGACAGGCCGACACGAAGGGCATTGACGCGCCCGGCCCCCGTGTCGAAGGCGGTTCCGTCGAGCGTGCCTGCCGTCAGGGCCTCGCTCAGTGCGGCCACCGCGTCCTCCCCCTGGGCGGCGTCGCGGGCCGAGCACAGAATCAGGTCCATGCCGGCCGCGGCGGCCAGCACGGCACGTTCTCCCGTGCTGCCATAGGCCCGAAGAGCCCCGGCCTCCAAGGCGTCGGTGACCGTCACGCCCGAGAATCCGAGCCGGTTCCGCAGTTCGCCGACCACGGTCGGGGACAAGCCTGCGGGCCGGTCGGCGTCCAACGCCCGGTAAACGGCCCAGGACAGCATGACCAGCTTGGTCCCGGCAGCGATCGCCGCTCGGTACGGCACCTCGTCGACGCTGCGCAGCGTCGACGCGGACGCGGTGAGTGTGACGGGGCCCAGGTCGGTGTTCTGGTTCGCGGAGGCGGGGCCGAGGCCGGGGAAGTGCTTGGCGGTGGCCGCCACCCCGGCGTCCTGCTGCGCGGTGATGAAGGCCGCGCCGCAGGTGCCGACCGTCTCCTGGTCCTTGCTGTACGACCGCTCGTACTGGTCGGTGAAGTCGCCGCCCGTGCGGTACACGTCGAGCACCGGCGCGAGGTTGACGTTCATACCGACGCCCGCGAGGTTCATGCCCGCGCCGCTGCCGGTGAATTCCGCCTGTGCCTCCGGGTCCGTGGAGGCACCGACGTCCTTCGCGGACATCACGGGCTCGCCGGGCAGACGGCGCACCATGCCACCTTCCTGGTCGGTCATCAGGAGCAGCGGGGCCTTCACGGGTGCGGAGGCGTTCGCCTCGTTCATCGTCTGGATGACGCCCTCGATCTGGCTCAGGCTCTTGATGTTCTCCGCGAAGAAGATCACCCCGGCCGTACGGCCCTCCCTGATCGCGTCCATCAGCCGGGCCGGAGGCGTGAGTCCCGGGTAGGAGTGGATGACGGACTGCCCAGCGCGCTGTGCCGGGGTCAGGGCGGGCAAGCGGGAGCGCGACCTCTCGGGAATGCGCACGGCCGCGTCCGTACTGCCCGCCAGCCCAAGCCCGGCGGCCAAGGCCGCCGTTCCGGCGAGCAGGGCGCCGCGCCTGCTGAGGGGCTGCGGTGTCGAACTCATGACTTGCTCCTTCGTGAACTGTCATTGTGCCCGGGCGGGACATCGACCGGGACTCCGGGCCGGAGCAGACCAGTTGGCCTGCTCCGACTCGCAGTTCCGATCGCGCCGGGGTCACGAACCCCGTGGGTGGTCACCGTTGCCGGCACCCGCTGTCACGGGGTGTTGTTGGCGAGCGCCAGCAGACGGGAGCGGTCGCCGCTGAAGCGGTCGCGGTCGACGTTCCCGGAGATGCCGCTCACCGAACCGGTGGACGTGTACTGCCAGACGGTCCAGAACGGGAAGCCCTGCGGGATGCTGGGGCTGCCCGCGGAGGTCCAGTGGGCCACCCACAGCGGGCTCCTGGAGGACATGCCGGTCCAGCCGCCGGTGCAGGAGTTCCACCAGCTCGGGCTGGTGTAGATCACTACGTCGCGACCGGTGCGGGCCTTGTACGTGTTGTAGAAGTCGAGGATCCAGGACTGCATCGCCGCGGGTGTCTTGCCGTAGCAACTGCCCTCGATGTCCATCACGCCGGGAAGGGTCAGATTGTCGCGGGACCAGGCGCCACCGTTGCTGGCGAAGAAGTTCGCCTGCGCCGCACCTCCGGAGACGTCGGGTCGCGCGAAGTGGTACGCGCCCCTGATCACACCGGCGTTGTAGGCGCCCAGGTAGTTGGCGCTGAACGTGGGGTCCTTGTACGAGGTGCCCTCGGTCGCCTTCATCCAGGCGAACTCGATGCCCGCGCTGCGGACCGCGCCCCAGTTGATGCTGCCCTGCCAGCTGGAGACATCCACGCCCACGGGGTTCGCCAGGAGGTTCGCATCCGGCGTCGCGTCACCGTGCAACTGCCGGGTGTCCGGCTTGAAGTCCTTACTGTCCTGGACGTAGCCCACGCCCATGTAACCCTTGCCCGGCGGTACGGCGCCGTCCGACGGCAGCGGCGCCGAGGAGGCGGTGCCCGACATCAGGCTGAGGATCAGTGCGGCACTCATGCCGACAACACCGGCCGCAGCGAGTCTTGGCTGTGCGGATGTGGGGGAAAGACTACGAGGGAACAAGGCTTCCTCCTGCTTGGTGGGGGGAGATGCAGTGGTACCGAGCGGTCCTTCGGTGCGGTGGATCTCAGCGCGCCGGGTGTGAGAGCGGCGCGGCAACAGAGAGACCGGCGTGCGTCCGGTCAGGAGGAATCGGCCGCACGCTTCCCACAGAGGGATCTACGCGTAGTCGATTGACGCGGACACGACATAGTGAGCCACAGGAGCACGCGTGCGGTAAACAGTTTTCCGGTTCATTAGTGGCCTAGACCAATCCGCACTCCGGTGAGCTGCAGAAACGGATCGATAGCGCACGAACTTTTTTCAAGTGGCGGCATTCGCACAGGAGGTGACATCGGACCAGGTCGGATCGCTCCGCTGCCGTGGACGCGGTTTCCTTGGGGGGCGCAATGCTCAGGACCTGTGGATCGGCCTCGGGTTGGATGCGAAGGGCGCACCTTCCCGAGTGATCGACTTCTGGTCATCGAGTGGGCTGCCGTTGGACCGCCGGCCGGGAAGGCACGCCCATGCCGAGCGGAGTGAATGCCGATGGAACGACCGCGGCCGGCTCCTTGAGCGACGGCATCGTCCACGAGGGCACGAGAAAGCGAGGCCAGTGCCGGCTGCCGCTCCGACGAGGACCGGCACCTGCACCCTCCCGGTGGCCGGCCGCACCGCGCCCCGCCCCGCCCCGCCCCGCCCCGCCCCGCCCCGCCCCGCCCCGCCGGGGCAACGAAATCGCGCCGGAGCTGGAAACCCGGCAATCCGTCGCGCGTCGGCCGGGTTCATTCGACGGTCCGCTTGCCCTACGGTTGATCTCGAAGGTTCGCTGGCACTTGCAGTGACTGACACTGCGTTGGTGACCCAAGGAAAGGCGCCCCGTTTCCCGTGGGGAAGTGCAGGTGCAAGGCCTGTCCCAGTACTCCCCCACGAAGCTTTCCGGGTCCCGAACCGAAAGCCTGGAGCCGGGCGATCGTTCACTCGACGATGCGCCCATGGCCACCGAGAAGCCGGAGCCACGCGGGACTCCCGGCGGGCGACCACCGGTTTGACACCCGCGGCCCAGACGAGGCCGCGGCACTCGTCGTGGTCGTAACCGCATTCGCCCAGCGCGATGTCAGGCCGTCGGCGCGGTCGTCCCACGAGTCCCGGGAGTGGTGGGATTGTCGCGGGCAAGGGCAAACCGGGCGCCGTCCTTGCGGTTTCCGCCTGTCGGGAGAAGTCCGTACCCGCCATCCCGCCCTGGAGTGCTTTGTCGGAGCCCTCGTTGATCAGATACAGCTCGGTCCCGACCGGCACGGATGTGAAGTCGACGATCACATCGGCGCGCTCGGCGAGAGCGAACGACGCGCTGTCTCGTGACCACGTACATCCTCCATCGATCGCGGGGACCATCAGGTGACGCAGCTTGCAGGTCCGCGCGCTGCCGGCATTGCTCCACGGGACATATCAGGTGACCAGCGCGTGAACGTGCACTGGGTACCCGACCGGCCCGGAACTGCGCGCCTCAGGCCCCGGAATGTTGTCCGGGAAACACCCCCGCGCTAGGGGAACCGGCCGGAGCCCCCCACCGGGCCGGGCCCTGGGCACGTCGGCTCGGCAGGCAGGGTGCTGCCGCTCATCGGAGGAGGCCGGCCGGGCCGTAAGGTTCGGCGGCCGCGATCCGCTCGGGCCCGGCAGCGCGATCACGATGTGGACGGTCGAATGCGATGTGGCCGCGTCGGCTGTCGGCGACAGCCGCGACGCTCGGCTCGCCACCGTCCTCGTCCTGGCCCCGCCCGATTCCACCGGGCACGGTCTGGGCCAAGGACGGGGTGACGTGTACGCCCCTCGGTCCCGGCCCGGGCCGATCGACAGCAGTCGGTGCAGCACACAAGATCCTCTGCTGCGAGGTCGCGTTGCTCAGGGGTGCATCCGCGCGCCCTTGAGGACCTTGTCCACCCCGTTGCGCGGCCCGTAGACGGCCATCCCCACCAGATCGAGCTGGTCCGTGCCCACGGCCCGTACAGCTGCCCGGTTGTCTCGGTCGTTGCCCGTGGCGAACAGATCCGAGGTGAATACGGCGCTCGGCAGCAAGCGGGACAGAGCACGACCGTGCGCGGTGGTCAGCGTCTCCTTCGTCCCCTCGAAGACCAACACGGGCTGGCGGAACATCGGCAGATAAGCGGTGCCGTCGGCGTCCGCGTACGGCTCACCGATCACCTCGGGCGCGGCCGTGCCGATCCCGCTGACCACGAAGGCGGTCACATTCAGGCGCTGCCAGGGCTCCAGGTCCTCGCGCAGCAGTACGGCAATTTTCGTGTCGAAGCGGACAGGCACACTTGCAGCGCCTGAGCCGGTCTCGGTCTCGGTCTCGGTCTCGGTCTCGGTTCTCATGATTTGAGACTCCAGGATGCAGGCGTTCTCCGTCTTGTACGTTCTTTGCGTGATACCCCGGCAGGAAATCTCCGCCTGGCGCCCGCCGGTCACGGGCGTCGTGGAGGTCTTCCACGCCCGCTTCACCGAGCACGCGTACCCCATGCACGTCCACGATGCCTGGACCCTGCTGATCGTCGACGACGGCGCGGTCCGCTACGACCTGGACCGCCGCGAGCGCGGCACGCCGAGCGGCACCGTCAGCCTGCTCCCGCCGCAGATCCCGCACAACGGCTCACCCGCCACTGCTCACGGCTTCCGCAAGCGCGTGCTCTACCTCGATATGACACAACTCGACGAGCGCTTCATCGGGCCGGCGGTGGACAGCCCGGACCTCACCGATCCCGTCCTGCGCAGACGCGTCGGGCAGCTCCACGCAGCCCTCGCCAACCGAGGAGACGAGTTCGAGGCGGAGAGCCGTCTGGCCCTCATCAGCCAGCGCCTGCGCGCGCACCTTCGCCCCATGCCGGCCGTCCCCGGCGCGGCGCCCGACCGCGGTGTCGCCCAGGACCTGCGTGACCTTCTCGACGAGCGACTGATCGAAGGCATCACCCTGGAAGAGGCCGCACGCCTGGTTCACGCCCACCCAGCACATCTCGTACGCGCCTTCAGCGCCGCCTTCGGCATTGCACCCCACCAGTACGTGACGTCCCGCCGCGTCGACCGGGCCCGCCGCCTGCTGCTCGACGGACAACCACCGCGAGAGGTGGCAACCGCCGCCGGCTTCTACGACCAATCCCACCTCACCCGGCACTTCAAGCGCGTCGTGGGCACAACCCCGGGCCGGTACGCCCATACCGGGGCAGTCAACTGAGCACGGACCAAAGCTCGCCTCGGCTCGTGGAGTCCGGCGAAGATGTACTCAGCAGCGTCATGCCTGCGTGATTGTTGCTCACTTCGGCCGCCTGGGAACGCTGACACCGTTCCTGTCGGCCGATGAGCCGTACGCCCGAACAGACGTGGCAGGCCATCACCTGGCCGCGCCGAACTGCTGATCCACCACGGTTCTTCACCCGGCAATGTGCTCCAGAGCGGTGCTCCGGCCCGGGCGCAGTCGTGTCTCCACTGGAGAACGCGGCCCGGTCCAGCACGCTGTGCCCATGACCGATGTCTTCGAGCACACCCCGCAGGTCTGGAGCGCCGCGCAGCTTCGCGACGCGCTCAAGAACCTGCCCGATGACGCGCCCATCCACATCGGCGTGGCGGACGATCCTGGCGACTTCGAGGGATACCGGGACTTCGTCCTCGTGGGCGCACATCAGGTGGAGAACTGGTGGCCGGCCACTTCCACGTCGCCGGAACGTACCGAGACAGCGGAGGCACTGACGCTGTTCGCGGACTGGGAGGCGGGCGCGTACGACCGGCTGGACTGAACAGTCCCCATCAAGCTACGGTGCCCGGCCCATGCTCGGAACTGCTCCAAGGAACCGAGACGTCCCTGCGCGGCACAGTTACATCACTCTGCAGGCGGCCCTTGAGAGGGCGTTCCTCCCCGACCGGGCCGTCGACGCCGTGCCTTCGTGCTGGCTCGATGCCCGTGTGGCTGACCCACCGGTCACGCGGCGCCTCGCCCGGGGTGCGGGGGCAGGTGGGGGTTCAGCGGAGCCATACCGGTGGCCGCGTACAGCTCGGCTTCCAGTAACAGGCTCGCCCGCCACGTGCCTGGCGACCGCAGCCGCATGTGCCACCGCCCAGTCCACGGCTCTCCAGTCCATCGCATCCACCGC
This sequence comes from Streptomyces sp. NPDC048295, assembly GCF_040652135.1. Classification (NCBI taxonomy): domain Bacteria; kingdom Bacillati; phylum Actinomycetota; class Actinomycetes; order Kitasatosporales; family Streptomycetaceae; genus Streptomyces; species Streptomyces sp. NPDC048295. The sequence goes on along the minus strand of NZ_JBEZLL010000013.1, from coordinate 59,783 downwards.
GCGTACCCACCGCGAACGGAACGTTCTCCGCGAACCGCAGGAACGCCGCATGCCGATCCGCCCGGTTGCCCAGGTCGACGTCGCCCCGCTGCATGGTACGAATCGTCTTCGGCCGTGCCGCGTGGACGGCTGCCAGGGCGACGATGAGCCGGATATCTGGGGTAGTGGCCATGGCGATGGCTTCGCCGCAGTGGCCAACTACGATGCTCAGCTCAATGCAGGTACTGCGCACCAGCCGATGCGCCTGCCCTTCTCACCGGGTAAGCACGTACCAGTCGGGTGAATCCGGATCTCCGTACTCGTAGTTCAGTTTGAGGTGGCCAGCCGTGCCGCCCAGTGTCCACTGACCCGGCCAGCAATCGCCGACATCGACGTTGACGCTCTGCAGCCAGGGGTTGTCGTCCGATGCGAACCTCCACGTGCCGGAGCCTTCACATCGCTCGTCCGACGAGCCCACTGCACTGCCGTCGCCCCAGGTACTGGTGGCGACCGCACGCCCCTCTGTGTCCAGTCGCAGCGTGCCGCCATGCCCGTCGTTCCATGTGCCGGCCAGGTCCGATGCGTGGACCGGGGGTGGTGAGTACTCCTCCACCAGCCCGGTTCCATAGGCCAAAGACCCCACGGCGACCACGGTGACCGCCGACAGCAGGCCGATCCCGATAACCGTCCTGTACGGGCGTCCACGGGTGAGGGCCCAGCGAGTCAGCAGCGCCGCCGTGCCGGACAACCACATCCGCAGCCAGGCCCCCGGTCCGCCACCTGTCACCGCCGGCCACAGCGCCACCGCGGCCGCCCAACAACTGGCCACCATCAAAATCCGCCACTTCACGTACCGACCGGCACACCACCGCCCCGCCCACACGGCGGCCGACAACGTCGGCAACACCCCGAACATCGTGCCCACCAGCGACGCGGGAAGACCGAAGCAGAGCAGGAAAGGAAACACCAACAGCGTGATGCCGGGGCCCTCACTGCGCATCGGAGACTCCCCTGCCATCTCCACGAAGCCCACGATCTCCAAGGCCGTCGGAGCCATCATCAGCACCGCCGCCATCGAAACAGTGATCGCCCGCGGCTCCCACAGACCGTGAGGGCTCTTCAGTTCCTTCACGTGTAGCCTCGGCGACCGCTTCTTCCTGCCGTTCACGTACTCTTCACCCCCACCCGCCCCACCCGACGCCATGTTCCCATGGGCCACGGTCTGCAATTACCGACCTCCGAGCTCCGAGGCTTCGGAGTTCGGTTACCAGCGCATCGATACCCGCCGTCGTCGGCAGAGGGTTCAAGGCCACGCCCGACACCTTTGGGCGAGCCCCCCTTACGAAGGGCTCACCCGGTTCTGTGGAAGAACCTAGGGCTGGTGCGTCGATTCGGTCAGATGAACTGCTCGCGTTGACCCGATCAGAACACCTGACATTCCCAGCACCTCGGTGGAAGCGGGCAGGTCCACGATCGAGCCGATCCGGGCCGGCCCCGGCTTGCGGTCGGTCTGCGGCCGGCAGGGGGAGCAATTGTCAATAGTTGTGTCTTCCGGATAGCGCATGCTGGCGGCCGTATCTCGGGGCGCTCGAAGAGGCCCCTCCTCAAGTCCCCGTTATGCTCAACGGATGAGAGGGCCCTACCCGGTTGAACTGCCGGAGACGTTCGTCACCGGGCGAGATGATCGCTGGTGCGGGCGGTTCCGGTTGCGATTTCCGCAGGTGTCGCCGTGGCCTGACCAGCATCGGACGTTCACTCAAGTGCGCGCCGGGTGGCGGTCCCTGGTCGAGGAGACACTCTCGGTACTGACCGCCGAGGTGCCTGGGCAGGTCTGGCCCGTCCATCTGCTCAACCAGGGGGTCCACGGGAGAGGATGGGAGTTCGATCTGGGCCCGCCGGAAGCGGACTACCTCTGCTGGGAGATGCTGTCGGACGTCTGTTACATCGATATTCGCAACCTTCACCGCCTCATCGAGCTGCTGGCCCCAGCTGTGGAGGACGCACATTTCTTCGTCTACTCGATGGGCGATGGGCTCGACCGGTGGGTCGATGAAGTCCGAATCTGCGACGGGCATAGCAGCCTTGCCAGGTGGAACGTCTTGGGCGAGGCCTGGGCTGATTTTCCTACGCTGTGCACGGAACTCGCCGACAGTCGCGCTGGGGACGAGACCCTCGGTCGCTTCGTCACCTTGCTGAGCGATCGGTGAGCCCAGCCACGAATCCGATCACACTGCGGTGCACTCCATGCGTTCGATGAGGACGCCGTTCTCGAACCTGGCGCAGGAGCGGACGAGCGCGACAAGGTGGACTCCGGCGAGCGCGCGCCGAGTTCACGTCCGGCTCGGCGCTGGGCGGCGGCCAGGAACGGCGTGATCGCCAGCGACAGGGCGGCGATGACGAGGGCGTCCGCGCCCTCGCCGGTCCCGGCCAGGGCACGGACAGCATCGGCGGGGACATCACGCGGCGAGCGCGGAAAAGGAGACGCTTACGCAGGTTGTCGAGCGCGTGGCCAAGGCGCTCGTCCGCAAGCTCGTACCGGGTGCGGCGGCCGTCGGAAGCGATGACGACCAACCCGCAGTCGCGCAGGCAGGCCGGGCGGTTCGACAGCCGGGTGCGGAGATCCTGAGGATGTCGGCGGAGGAGGCGGGGCATCACGCAGGGCGAGCAAGATGCGGCAACGGATCAGGTCGGCCAGCGCCCGGCCGAAGCGGATCAGGGCATCGCGATCGATGGAGAGACTCAGCGTGGACACCACGACACACAGATAGTTGAATTCAGAAAATCCTGAACCATGGAGCCTTGCCGCACGCTGCCGCAGCCCCGTGCCCGCTGCCAGTGCGCCGAGCGCGCGCTCATCCTGTCCCAGCCCTGGCCCGGCCACCGCACCCGTACCCGCACCCACTCGGTCGTGCTCCCCCTCGCCGTACGCGAGGGAGACCTCCGTGAAGCCCTCGGCCAGCTCGTGCGCCTGGCGGTGGCCGCTCCCGGCTCGGCAGCCGGGAGCGACCGAGCGGCAACACCGGCCGCCGTCCCCGTCGGGCTGACCACCCCCATGCCGATCCCCGCCGACCTGGCGGCGCAACTGCGGGCAGCCGGTATCCCCTGACGCCATAGCCATCCTCACAAGGCATCGCTTCCCTGACGGACGGGCCCGTTCACGCGCTGGGCAGGGATTCCGCGTCCTCTGCGACGAGGCCCGCGCTGACGCACACTGGAAAGGCATACAGGCGCCTGATGGCCGAGGAAGGTGACCGGCGTGATGTGGTACGACGGCGGCTGGAGCTGGGGTGGCTGGCTCATCATGACCGCGATCATGGTGCTGTTCTGGGGCCTGGTCATCGCCGGTCTCATCGCACTCCTCCATTACCTCGCCACCACCCGCCGCAGCCACCAGGCAGGGCCGCCGCCCCCGTCGGCTGAGTGGGGGCGGCCAAGCAGACGAGCCGAGGACCTGCTCGCCGAGCGGTTCGCCCGCGGGGAGATCGACGAGGACGAGTACAAACGGCGACTGGCTCTACTGCGGGAGCACCAGTGAGTGCGAACCGCCGTCGCCACACAAGTTCGGCAAGACCGACTACCGCGAGCGTCGCGCGGTCGAGTGCGGAATCAACCGCCTCAAGCGCTACCGGGCCGTAGCAGTGAGGCACCACAAGCTCGCCGTTCGCTACGAGGCAACCGTGCTGGCCGCAGTCCTCAACGAATGGTGGTGAGCGGCATGTGACCACATCTCAAGCCCGTACGGCTGTGACCACGGCGTGGCCTGCTGCAGCGGCCCGCCTGTAGAACCCCAGATGGTTTCTGTGATGGGCGAGGAACTCTGCCTGACCTGCGCCTCCTTTTAACCGTGGCCGCCGAGCTTGGCACTGGCAACGTTCCAGAGCTCGTCCAGGACGCCTTCCGGCGCCCGCGCACCGTGTGTCGTCGAAATCGACCTCTGCGGGTAGCCACGCGTACGGGGCTGCACCCGGACTTGACCGGCCGAGTCGACGCTGCCCCTGTAGGCACGCTTCCTTTCCTCCACCGGAAGGTGAACGACTTTCACGACGGGTGGCCGGGGTCGTTCGGATGGGATTCCAGCGCGGTCACGGTGAGAGTCATCCACGGGTGCAGCGGGAGGCTTCCGAGGACCTTCTCGCGGAGTTCGGCCTCGTCGGCGGCGCACCAGACGCCGATGCTTCGCTGTTCTGCCTGCCGTCGAGGAGTCGACCGGCGGCCCGTGCCGAGGTCGAGAGACCCCCATCCGCGCCGAGTGCGCACGTGTGCTCGGCCGCCCCCTCGGAGGTATGCCATGGGCATGCAGGAGCAGCAGAAGGTCGCCGTGATCACCGGAGCCTCGCAGGGCATCGGCGCCGGTCTGGTCGACGCGTACCGCAGGCTCGGCCACGCCGTCGTCGCCACCTCGCGCGCCATCGCCCCCGCCCACGACGGGGGCGTGATGACCGTCGCGGGTGACATCGCAGACCCTGCCACCGCCGAACGCATCGTCTCCGGCGCCATCGAACGTTTCGGCCGGATCGACACGCTCGTCAACAACGCCGGCCTCTTCGTCGCCAAGCCGTTCACCGATTACACCCCTGCGGACTACGCCGCGCTGACCGGCGTGAACCTGACCGGCTTCTTCCGCCTCACCCAGCTCGCCGTCGGCCAGATGCTCGCCCAGGGCGGCGGGCACATCGTCACCATCACCACCAGCCTGGTCGACAACGCGGACGCCAGGGTCCCGTCCGTGCTCGCTTCGCTGACCAAGGGCGGCCTGCAGTCCGCCACCAAGTCCCTCGCCATCGAATACGCCACCCGCGGTATCCGCGCCAATGCCGTCTCCCCGGGCACCATCCGTACGCCGATGCACGCCGAGGAGAGCCACTCCTTCCTCGCCGGCCTGCACCCCGTCGGCCGCATGGGCGAGATCGGCGACATCGTCGACGCCGTCCTCTATCTGGAGAACGCACCGTTCGTGACCGGAGAGATCCTCCACGTCGACGGCGGCATGAGCGCCGGCCACTGACCCCCGACCACCAGATCACTCCTGACTTCGGGAGAACCGCCATGAACAACGTCACCAAGGACGACGAGACGATTCTGCTCGGGGTCCTCAACGGCTGGAAGGACGCTGTCGACAAGCACCAGCCCGACCAGGTCGCCGCCCACTTCACCGAGGACGCCATCTTCCAGGGCCTGCGCCCCTACAGCGTCGGCCGCCCCGGCATCGCCGCCTACTACGGCGCACAACCCCTCGGCATGGCCGCCGACTATCGCATACTCGAAACCCGGCGCCCGGCCGAGGGCCTGATCCTCGGCTACCTGAGCGTCGAATTCTCCTTCCCCGACCGCCCCACGCGCCCCGTCCACCTCAGCGTCCTGTTGCAGCAGACGGACCGTGGCTGGGCCATCGCCCACTACCAGGTCTCCCGCCTCGACCACGAGCCCACAAGCGATTGAGCGGGCCTCGAAATGGCACCCGGGCCCCACTGATGCCGCACTCGACAAGGAAACGTGCCGACGGCTTCGAGGTCCGCGACGAGGACACGGCCCGCCCCTCCTCGTCCGTCCGCTGCCACAACCATGCTCGGCCGGCGCTCCGTCTCCGGCTCCCCGGCGGGAGCGATCACAGCTGATGCGGGATGTCACTCCGGTGCAGCGCCGAAGTCACCCGTTCGGACGTCAATGCCTGGCCCATCCGGTCTACCGCGTGAACGCTGAGATGACGCAGACCCCTATCGAGAGTGAGGTCGGCATGACAGTACCCGCGATACGTGGCTCACTGCTCCGAAGCCGAGCGCTGCGCGTGGCGACGGCAGGGTGCGCAGTCGCCACCCTGTCCGCGCTGACCACGATCCCGGTGGCAGCGGACGACGGTGCGAACACCACCAAGCCGACCGTAGTCCTGGTCCACGGCGCCTTCGCCGACAGCTCCAGTTGGAACGGGGTGATCGAGCGGCTGCAGCGCCGCGGTTACACCGTGATGGCCCCGGCCAACCCGCTGCGCGGCCTGTACAGCGATTCCGCATACATCGCCTCCGTCCTGAAGACGGTCAAAGGCCCGATCGTACTGGCCGGCCACTCCTACGGCGGTGCCGTCATCAGTACTGCCGCAGCGAGGAACCCCCAGGTCAAATCCCTGATCTACATCAACGCACAGATGCCCGACGTCGGTGAGAGCGGTATGTCGCTGTCCGCCCGCTTCCCCACCGCCCTGGGCACCGCCACGAAATCCGTGCCGTATCGGACGGCCGACGCCAGCGGCACCGACCTGTACCTCAAGCGGGACAAGATCCACCAGGTCTTCGCCAACTGCCTGCCGGAGAGCCAGGCGGAACTGTTGGGTGTCACCCAGCGCCCGGCAGCCACGACCGCGTTCTCCGAGACGGCCAAGGTCGCGGCCTGGAAGGAGATTCCGTCCTGGGCCCTGGTGGGACGGCAGGACATGACCATCAGCCCCGAGCAGGAGCGCTTCGAGGCCGAACGGGCCCACTCCCACACGAAGGAGATCGACTCCTGTCACGTGTCCCTCATCGCCCGCCCCGACGCCGTGGCCGACCTCATCGTCCAGGGTGCCACCGCGGCTGCGGGAGGCTCCTGACTCGACGCAGCCGTCAAGCATCGCTCCCCGGCGGTTGCGAAAGAGCGTGTTTGACCTGCCTGGTCCGCTCGTCGGTGAGGACCTCCACACGGTCATTCGCCAGGGCTTCCATGGTCTGCTCAGCGACATCGGCCGCGTCGGCCTTCGGTGCGTCCGTAAAGGAGCTGAGTTCCGTCTCCACGAAACTGGCATGGACGCCGATCACGAGCGTCCCCTGTTCGCGCAGACCGTCTCGCAGGGCACCCGTCAATGACCACTGGGCGGCCTTGGAGGCGGCATATCCCGGATAGTCCGGCCGCGAGGCCCAGGAGGCGGCCGACAGCATGTTCACCAGGGCACCGCCACCATTGCGGGCAAGGACGGGAGCGAAAGCGCGGGAGACGGCCCAGGTGCCGAAGAAGTTGACGTCCATCGCCAGGCGTGCGCCGTCGAAGGAGCCTGTCAGCAGCTTGGTGCTGAATCCTCCGACGCCTGCGTTGTTGACCACAATGGTGGTGTCCCCTGCGGCGGCCGCTGCCGCGGCAATCTCCTCCGGCCTGGTGACGTCCAAACGCATCGGAGTCAAGTCTTCATCGCTCACGGCGGCCGGATCGCGGACGGCGGCGTAGACCTTGGCTGCTCCGTGGTCGATCAGCGCACGCGCGAATGCGCGGCCGATGCCACGATTGGCTCCTGTCACCAGGGCGACCGATCCCCTGATCTCCATCGCACATCCTTCCTGCCGGTGCCTGCCATCTCGTGGACACCCCCGGGCCGGGCGATGCAGGCCGGGCGATGCCGGCGTACGCGTCAGCACACCCGCGGAGTACGTCTCTGTCCCTGCCAGCCTGCAACGGATGCCGTGGTTGTGCATGTGAACAGGTTCTTCGCAGCTCAGGATGGATCAGATGATGCAGGAGCGTGTCGGCTGCGCAAAGCTGGAAGACGGACCCGGCACGGACGCCATGGTCGGCGCGGCCCCCGTCGGGGCCAGTGTTCGGGGCCTCGTCCACGCAGCGACCACGGCCGGCACCCTCGAGCGGCGCCGTTTGTGCTGCGGAACGTTGCAGCCGGCTGCCCGCCGGGGCGAGTCCTGCCCCGGCTGCTGGAGACAGTCCGCACTCCGCACTGAAAGGCCCGGGAAGTCCCGGCTCGCCGCCGACCGGCATGTCCGATGCCGATGCGATCGCGAGGAATCGCGCCATGCCTTTCATCACCGCACAGGACGGCACCGAGATCTTCTACGAGGACCGGGGCTCCGGGCGGCCGATCGTGTTCAGCCACTGCTGGCTTCACGGTGGAGCGAGGAATCGCAGATGGAACGCCCCGGCTTCCCCCACGGCCTGAAGGAAGCCCTCCATCACGAACAGCCCGAACTGGTCGGCAAGGCGGTCGCGGTACGGGACAAGGACTGGACCTACGCGTGGCGGCTCTACGAACAGCCCGAGCTGTACGACCGCACCAAGGACCTGCGCGAGCGGACCAGCCTCGCGGGCGGCCGCGCCTCCGCGGACATCGAGCGGCGCCTGCACGACGCAGCGCTCCGACGACTGGTGGAAACCGCCGACATCACCCCCTCCGCCCCCGATCCCCGCCTCCCCCAGGTGGCGCTGCCGGCACCAGGCACGGCCCGGCCCCACTGATCCACCTCGGAGCAATCCGGAATCCCGGCCACGTCAGGCAGTCACCCGTGCGGACCCGGTGCTGGACGGCGTCGATGAGCGCGCGGCCGAACCGCTCGGTACCCTCGCGCAGCGAGCATCCGGGCCCTGCGCCCGCGATGCCGACGAGCCGCGGCGGCACCCCGGGCGCGAGCAACAGCCCGGAATCTCCGGGCACCACGCGGATCTGCTCGCGTCCCGACCCGGGAACCCCACCCCCCATCACCGTCCCCTCCCTGGTTTCCTGCAAGGACTCCCCAGGCCCGCTCACATTCGACGGGAAACTTCGGTCCAAGTTCAGCGGATGGGTCCGGAAAGCAGAGGCCCGGTCGGATGACCGAAGGACGTGCTGCCGGGGCACCGCAAGAGTCGGTCGGGATCACCGGGCGAACCGGATCGCTCTGGTTCGCCAGGACAGAAGAAGCCGGGAGGAGAACAAGGGCGACAAGCGGAAGCAAGGCTTCCCGGCCGGTGTCGCCTCCATTGGCCCCGCCGCGGACGATCATCCGGTACGGGGCGATACGTCGAGCTGCCTGAACGCGCCATTTCCTACGCCGTGTCGGCAGCCGGATCCCGGCGAGCAGAGATCGTCCTGTTCGTGGCCGCGCGGTCACACCATGGACGCGTGAGCAGATCAACTCCAGTAAGCTAAACGAGCTTTAGGAATTGGCAAAGCCGCGAGTCGACTGCGTGCGATGGCGGGAAGCACTCGATGTAGCCGACGTTCGCAGTCCTCGACGGAGCTCTGATGAACCTGTTCGTTCGCGTTCAGCGGGCTCCGCCCGGCAGCCGTTTCCCCGGCCGGGAGTCGTGCGAGGGCCGACCGGACGGCCGACGCCGCCCGTGGGACGGCGCCGCTTGGGCTTTGGCCGGCCCGGGCGATACACCAGGCTCCGCCTGAGCCTCGCAGTCGCGTGTCCGCGGCGGAACTTCTCCGCCCTGCACGAACGAACCCCGCACTATTCACCAATTGCCACATTGTTCTCCTGTACACCAGCTCTCCGGAGGCCGCACTCACCGCCCCTGCAGGGGCGTGAACCGCTGTGCTGTTCTTCGGAGGCTCGACCGACCCCTAGGACCACACTCCGTGACCTTGTCCTCAAAAATCGCCCTTGCCCTCGGCGTCTTGTCCCTCCTCCTAGCAGTGTGGGCGCTGCTCCTGGCACGCTCGCGCCGCCAGCACGTACGGCGGGGCAGAGACTCGTCCGCAGAGGCGCAGGCCGCCAACTCCCGTGCGCAGGTTGCCGAAGGCCGGGCACGGACCGAGGCACACAACAGGCAGGCCGCGGAGTCCCGGACGGAGGAGCTCAAGACCCGCGAGGCGGAGCTTCTCGACGAAGTGCGTCACCTCGTCTCGGATCGGCTTCCCGCTCTCGCACTGCACCTGATCAGCTCTCATCACCCGGTCCCCGGGCTGCTGCACAAGAACCTCGCGGGGTCCGAGGCCGCACGGCTCCTCGACGCCCTGCCCGCGGCTGTGTCCGACATCGTCCTCAAGGAACGGCGCCGCATCGACGCCGCTGCTCGCGCTGCCCTGCGTGGTGCAACTCAGGAGTCCCAGGCCCTCTCCTACCGGTTGCAGACCAATATCGTGGGTCTGCAACACGAGTTCAGCGCGCCGCCCCGTCTGACGCAGAGCCTGCTTGAGTCCGATCACCTCAATGAGCAGAACCTGCGCCTCACGCAGAGATCCGCCATCGTGTGCGGAGGCTGGCCCGGTCACGTCCGCAAGGACACCTACGTGAGCGAGGTCGTCAGTGGCGCCTCCTCCCGACTGCGCGGCTTCGACCGCATCAACATCGTGTCTCGGCTGGGCCTTTCCAACATTGGTGTGGTCGGGCGCGCGGCCGAGCCGGTTGCTGTGGTCTGCGCCGAGCTGATGGCCAACGCCCTGGAGCATTCCCGCGACGACCTCATGGTGGACGTCGGCTTGGTCCAGACCGGCAACGGCAGTGTGTGCATCACGATCGACGACGCAGGCAAGGGCATGACCTCGGAGGCGCTCGCCCGCGGCCGAGGTCTGATATCGGGTGAACAGCAGGAAGTGATGCTCCTCGAGCTCGGCGACCCGCCGTCCATGGGCTTCGCCGCCATCGGCCGGCTCGTCGCCGACTACGGCCTCCACGTCTCCATCGACACTTCCTCTCCCTATGGCGGGGTGCGCGCTGTGGTGTCCGTTCCCGAGAACCTGCTGACGTCGATCGACGAGAACGCCACACCTCCGTCGGTCATGGCTCCCCAACCCGCCGTGGCGCCGCAGGCCCACAAGCGGCCCACCGCTGCCGGCTCGCCCACGAACCCGCCCGAGAACCCGCCCGCACCGACCGCCGCGGCGGAGCTGCCGCAGCGCCGCCGCCGTTTCTCTGCGACAGCCACCGGTGACGCCGCAGCAGCAGCGGCTCCCCGCCCCTTGGACCCGGAAAACACCGGTGCCATCTGGAGCGATTTCCAAAGTGGCCTCACCAACGGCCGGTCCGTCAGCGATTCGGAGTAAACACTGTGACCATGCCTGAAACCCACGAAATGACCGGTCCGTCCGCCTGGGTCCTGAAGCCCATCACCGAAATCCGTGGTGTCCGGCACGCCTTGACCATGACCCTCGACGGGATGGTCCAGGCCACCTCCGAGAACCTCACCAAGGACGAGGCAGACGGCATCGGTGCGATGACCGCCGCGCTGCACTCCGCCTCTCGCGCCGCCACCAACGCCGTTCTGGGAGCCCCTCCGAGCACTCCACTCACCACCGTCACCTCACACAACGACCGGGGCACCTACATGGTCATGCCGGTCGGTGAAGGAACCAACACCCTGATCGCGGCGGCGGGGGACGAGAACATGCCCATGGGGGTGGTCGCGGCCACCATGGCCCGCCAGGCAATGAAACTCGGGGAACAGATAATGTCCGTTCCGGCCCGTACCAACGACGGGGCGTCATGAGCCGCGGCCAGGAACAGCGACGGCTGCTGCCGGCCTACCTTGCGACCGGTACCAGCCCCGGCGTCGGCCTCTCGGGCACGCTCGATTCGCTGGCTGCTCTGCGTGCCAGCGGTCTGCCCCTCGCCAGGTACCACACAGCGGTGCATCAGCGCGTGATCGAGCTGCTCACCGACGGATCTCTCAGTGTCGTCGAACTGGCCGGCTATCTCGGTCTGCCGGTGAGCGTGACTCTGGTGCTCGCCGAACAACTTGTCAGTGACGGTCAGTTAAAAGCCACCGTCCCGATTCCCGACGCCCTCCGGGCGTCGAACGATGGCCGACCGTCGAAAGAAGTCCTGGAAGAGGTTCTGAGTGGACTCCACGCTCTCCTTGCCGCCTAGCTCGCCTCCCGTCTACCTGCCTGAGGGGGAACACCGAAGGATCAAGATCCTCGTTGCCGGCCCGCTCGGTATCGGCAAGACGACCGTAGTCAAGTCGCTGTCGCAGATTCCTACCCTGCACACCGACGAGGTCATGACGAACGCGGCGGTCGCCACCGATGACCTCAGTCACGATGTCCTGCGCGACAAGACCACCACCACGGTCGCCATCGACTTCGGCCGTCTGACGCTGCCGGGCGACAAGATCGTCCTGTACCTGTACGGAACTCCGGGGCAGCGCCGCTTCCTTCCGCTGTGGGAAGGCATCGCGTTCGGAGCACTCGGTGCCCTCGTCCTGGTCGACACCCGGCGACTCAAGGACTCCTGGGAGGTGATGGAACTCATCGAGGAACGCGGTTTGCCGTACGCCGTCGCTGTCAATGTCTTCCCTGACTCACCCAAGTACGATCTGTCGCTCATCCGTTCGAAGCTCGACCTCGCCCCGGAGACTCCACTGGTCACCTGTGACGCACGAGAGAAGAACAGCGGCCTGCACGCCCTCGCCCAACTGACCGCCCATTCCATATCCGTTGCCGGAGTCGAAGCCTCGTGACACTCGCACCAACCGAAGCCCCCGTGTCCCTGCACGGGGCCGAGCACGCAGCGAACCCGCAGCGCAGCTATGAACTGCTGCGCAGGCAGGGGCCGGTCGGCGTGGCCGAGGTGGCCCCCGGTGTCGTGGTCCACCTGGTCACCGACTACCGGGCAGCCCTCGACCTCCTCCAGGACGCCGATACGTGGACCAAGGACACCCGGGGCTGGCTGCCGCAGGTGCCGGAGGACAGCCCGATCCGGCCCCTGGTCGAATGGCGTCCGAGTCTGTTCTTCGCCGACGGCGAGGCACACGCGCACCTGCGACGTGTCATCACGGACAGCTTCGGCCTCCTGGATCCCAATGATCTGCGCGTCCTGACATTCCGCTTCGCCGACACGCTGCTTCAGGAATTCGCTGATACCGGGACGGTCGACCTCGTCCGTCAGTACGCGCAGCAACTGCCCCTGATGGTCTTCAATGCTCTGTTCGGCATGCCGGACGAGGAGGGCCCGCGGCTTGTGTGGGCGCTCGCGGCAATGATGGACAGCGATCCGGAGAAGCAGGCAATGGGCGGGCAGGCGTTCGGCGCCTACCTCGAAAACCTCTACGGGACCAAGGCGAAACGGCGCGGCCACGATCTGACTTCCTGGTTCATCGATCATCCCAATGGGCTGAGCCAGGAGGAAGCCGTCAACCAGATCCTCATCACCCTCGGGGCCGGGAACGAGCCGCTGTGCAACCTCATTGCCAACACGCTCGTCCGTATGCTCAGCGACGACCGCTATTTCGGCACCCTGACCACCGGGAGCCTGCCCATCCAGCACGCCATCGATGATGCGCTGTGGCACGACGCGCCACTGGCCAACTACAGCGTCCACTTCCCCAAGAAGGACGTGACCTTCCACGGCGCTCGCATCCCCGCAGGGTCGCCTGTCATGGTGTCGTACGCCGCCGCCAACACCTGCCCCCACTCAGGCATCCCGGCGGACGGCTACCGCTCCGGGAACAAGGCGCACCTGGCCTTCGCCGCCGGGCCCCATACCTGTCCCGCCCGTGACGTCGCCACACTGATCGCCACCGCCGCGATCGAGAGGCTGCTGACCTACCTGCCGGACATCGAACTGGGCGTTCCCGCCGACAAGCTGACCTACCGTCCTGGGGCCGTCCACCGGACGCTCACCGCGCTACCGGCGCGGTTCACCCCGCTGACCCCCGACGCCGACGGGGCCACCCCCTGGAGCCGGAGCCCCTCCCACCCCTAGCGGGAAACGCCGCCGGCCCCGATGTCAGGCAGGACCGAGGCGTAGAGGCCGTATCACCTGCCGTCGATCGACACGTCGCGGTGGTGCCCGTCCGGCAACCGGCCGGCACCACCGCGACAGCCCAGGAAAGGAGACGCGGGTCCGTTGGCCCGTCCTCTGCAAGAACGGAACCGCAACGACGGTTCTCGAACGAAGGAGGATCAACCGCCGGTGACACAAACCCTTCCCACCGCACCGCCCGAGCTCTCTTCCCTACGACAGAAGGTGGGCGCGGCTCTGACCGGATTCCTGGACGCCAAGGAACGTGCTGCGCCAGGAACCGAGCTGCTCCACCTGACCACCGCCCTGCGCGGGCTCCTGACCGGTGGAAAACGACTGCGGTCCCTGCTGTGCCTGTACGGATGGCAAGCGGCCGGAGCGACAGGCGACATGACTGCTGCCGTTCGCGCTGCCGCCAGCCTCGAACTCTTCCAGGTCTTCGCCCTGGTACACGACGATGTGATGGATGACAGCGACATCCGCCGCGGCCGGCCCTCCGCCCACCGTGCACTGGCCACCGCGTACACCGACAGCGGCGGCCCGGGGAGCAGGGCACAGGCGCACGGTCTGGGCGCGGCCGTCCTTCTCGGAGACCTGGCCCTGGTGTGGTCCGATGAACTCCTGCGCACAGCGGACCTCAGCCCGGGGCGGCTGGCGCAGGTGCTGCCGCTGGTGGCCGAAATGCGGAGCGAGGTCATGTACGGCCAGCTCCTGGACCTGCAGACCACCGGCCGCATTACCGGCGACGTGGATACGGCGCTACATGTCATTCGATACAAGACAGCTAAATACACCATAGAACGGCCCTTGCACATAGGGGCGGCGGTGGCCGGAGCCACGCCGCCCGTACTCGATGCTTGTACCGCCTTCGGCATACCACTAGGAGAAGCGTTTCAGCTGCGGGACGATCTGCTCGGGGTCTTCGGTGACCCCGCCAAGACAGGCAAACCGATACTGGACGACCTGCGCGAAGGCAAGGCCACCGTCCTGATGGCGCTCGCGGTCCGGCGAGCCTCCACGGGCGAACTGAAAACACTGCGCGAGCTCGTCGGCCGAAGCGACCTCGACGAGGAACATGCCGCCGCCGTCCGCACGATCCTGGATTCCACCGGCGCACGGCAGACCGTGGAGGAGATGATCAGCGCACGACGGGCCGCCGCCCTCGCCGCCCTGGACAACGCTCCCTTCCCGGGAAGTGCGACAGCCTCCCTGCGCCGGCTCGCCCTGGACGCAACGGCCAGACAGACATAAGGGATCGCCTCGCACCGTCATCAGAACTCCGAGGAGGAAGTCGCCCCATGAGCATCAGCACGCCCATCGGAACGTCCTACGCCGAACGAGCCAACAGCCTGGTGGCCAGCACCGACCAGGACGGATGGGGAAGCGTCAGCCCATCCCTGTACGAGACGTCCCGCGTTCTCTCTGCGGCACCGTGGCTGCCCGGGGAGCCACGGCGGATCACATACCTGCTGGAACAGCAGGCGCCTGAAGGCAGTTGGGGGGAGGGGCCGCTGCCCTACCGGCTCCTGCCGACACTCAGCGGGGTGGAGGCCGCGCTGGCGGTCCTGCGAAGGGGCACGACGTCCGCAGAGGTCACCGGCCGGCTCACGGCCTCGGTGAACCGGGGCCTCGACGCGTTGCGATCGCTGCCACCGGTGTGCCGGTGGCCGGACACGGCAGCAGCGGAAATACTCGTACCCAGCCTGGTAGCCAGGATCAACGAGAAGTTGGGGTCTCCGACCACCGGCGAGGACATGCCAGGTGTCTGTGGCCCCCGGCTGCCGGTACCGGGCGGCTTCCACGAATCGGCACCTGCTCGTGTGGTCGAGCGGTACGAGCCGACGGGCAGCCTGCCCGTCAAGTTTCACCACACGTTCGAGGGCATAGCGAGCTACGTACCGCCGGCTCTCGTCCCTGACGTCGAAGGCCTGCTGGGCAGCTCGCCGGCCGCCACCGCGGCACGGGCAGCACGGTCACCTGCCACTACCGCCCAGGCCGTCGCCGACCTCACCGCAGTGGCCCAGCGCTATGGCGGCCTCTTCCCCGAGGCCGCGCCCCTCCGCGTGGTCGAACGGCTGTGGGTCGCCGCCGCGCTGGCGCGCGCCCACCTGCCCGCTGCCGCGCTTCCCACTGTCCGCGGGTGGGCCGAGGAGATCTACGACCCCCAGGGCGTGCGCGGCGCGCCCGGCCTCATGACCGATGCCGACGACACCGCCATGGCGGTGCTGGTTGCCTCGCTCGTCGGCCTGCCGTACGACCCGGCGCCCCTGGACCTGTTCCACAACGGCAGCCACTACGACTGCTACATCGGTGAGGACACCGGATCGGTCACCGCGAACGCCCACGCCCTCCAGGCCCTCGTGAGCCACCTGCGGCGCCGCCCGACGGCAGAGCACACCTACGGCCCCCTGGCGGCGAAGCTGTGCGACTGGCTGACCGGCCAGCAGCAACCAGAAGGGCACTGGACCGACAAATGGCACGCCTCCCCCTACTACGCCACCGCGCGAAGCGTCACCGCGCTCGCACAGTACGGCGGCCCCCACGCGTCCAGGGCCGTCCAGAGCGCTGCCGCGTGGACCACTGACACTCAGCATGCCGACGGCTCCTGGGGCGTGTGGGGCAGCACCGTCGAAGAAACCGCATACGCCGTCAAAATCCTGCTGAGCGCCGCCACCCTCACACCGCTGCCACAGCACAACCGGGCCCTGGATCTTGCCGAAACGTATCTGCGCACCGCTTCGCACCCCGGCCACCGGCACCCCGCCCTGTGGCATGACAAAACCCTGTATGCGCCCACCGCAGTGATCGAAGCGGAGGTGCTCGCTGCGCGGGAGCTGCTGCGGGCACGTCCCACAGCCGCATGTACGGAAGCGGATGTGGAAAGGACGGAGGCGTGACTGCCGACATAGATGTGACTGCCGACATGGACGTTCCGCCGACCGCTCCGGGGCGGCTGCCGCTCATCGGACACGTTGTCCCCCTGATCAAAGACCGCCTGGAGTTCGTCGAACGCCTCCGCACATACGGGCCGATCGTCCGTATGTCGGTCGGCCCCAAGAAGGTGACCGTGGTCAATTCGCATGAACTGATCCACGAGATGCTCACCAGCAAGTCCGGCTCCTTTTCCAAAGGGTTGCTGGGCGAGAAGCTCAAGCTCTTCGGTCAGTCGGCCCTGCCCGTCGCGGAGGGCGCGCCCCACTTGCGGCGGCGCCGTCTGCTCCAGCCCGCCTTCCACCGCGAACAGGTCAGCGGGTACGTCGACACGATGCGGGAAACAGTGGAGCCTTCCATCACGGGCTGGCGTGAGGGGGAACTGCTCGACCTGAAGACCGAGATGGGGCTCTTGGCCCAGGACGTGGCCATGTCAGTGCTGTGCTCCTTCCGCGCGGAGCAGGAGCGGGCGCGCGCGATCCTCGACGCCGTCGACACGGTCTTCACAGCCGCCATCTGGCGCACCATGGTGCCCGTGTCCTCTCTGGAACGGCTGCCCACCCGCAGCAACCGGAAGCTCAAGGCAGCCCGCAGCCTGCTGCGCAGCGAAGTGGCGGACATCATCGCGGAACGCCGGGCGGACCCCGACGCCCACGACGACCTCGTGACGCTGCTCCTGGAGGCCCGGGACGAAACCGGTGCACCACTGCCCGACAACGAGATCCTGTCGGAGATCATCGGGCTGCTGGCCGCAGGCTCCGAGACGACCGGAGTCATGCTGGCCTGGCTGTTCCACGAGCTGGGCCGCGACCCCGAGCTGGAGCGCAGGCTGCACGAGGAGGTCGACTCCGTGGTAGGAGAGGGCCCGATCACCGCCGAGCACGTCCCCCGGCTCGCCTTCACCCGCAGACTGGTCAGTGAAACCCTGCGCCTGCACCACGCCGGCTGGCTGGTGACCCGACAGGCCACCGAGCCCGTGCGCCTCGGACAGGTCTGCCTGCCTGCGGGGGAGCAAGTGTTGTGGAGTCCCTACGCACTGCACCGCGACCCGGCCCTGTACCCCGACCCCCTGCGCTTCGACCCCGACCGCTGGCTGCCGGAACGCCCCCAGCCGCCGAGGGGCGCCTTCATCCCCTTCGGGTCGGGAAAACGCATGTGCATCGGCGACGCGTTCGCCTGGACGGAGGGGACCGTCATCACGGCGTTCATCGCGTCCCGCTGGCGGCTGCGGCCCGTTCCCGGCGCCACCGTGGAGCCGGTCGGACTGCTCACCGTGCACCCGTCGGACCCCCGTATGGTCGCCGAGACCAGGCAGCGGGCCGTCACGGGGACAGCCGTATGAGCGACACCCGCGACTCGGACGTGCGTGCCCTGCCCATGCCCGACCTCCGGGGCACCTTCCCCGGCCCCTTCGCCACCAGCCCGTATGCCGACGCCATCGAGGAGCAGACCGCCAACTGGCTCCGGACCTTCCCCTTGACCGGTTCGCCCGGCTCGGCGAAGGTCCTCTGCAACATCACGGCCCAAGGGGTGGCCCGGGTCCTGCCCACGGCCGACCGGGACAGCTTGTTCCTCTGCGCCGATCTCTTTCTCTGGCTCACCGCGTTCGACGACGTGCACGGCGAGTCCGAAGGGGGCCGTGACCCCGCCCGTCTGGTCCGTCGCATCAGTCGCTGTGTCCGTCTGCTGGCCGGCGACGACGAGTCGGCGTCCGATGACGACGCCTACACCGCCGCCCTGCGGGACCTCCTCCACCGGCTCCGGGAACGGGCCACGCCCACGCAGTACCTACGACTCACCGCGCACCTGCGGGACAATCTCTTCGGAATCCTCTGGGAGGCCCATCACCTCGACCGGCCGGACCGGATCAGTCTGAGTGACTATTGTGCGATGCGCCCCCACACAGTCTTCGTCCGGACTGTCATGGCGACCGCGGAAGTCGCGCTCGGGTACGAACTCACCGAGAGCCAGCGCGCATCGGCAGCGGTGCGGGAGCTGGAGAAGGCCGTTGCCGACCTTGCCGGGTGGATCAACGACCTTGCCTCGTATGCGAAGGAGGCGGGTCGCGGTGGCCCGACTCCTGTGAGCCTGCCGGTACTGCTGATCCGAGACCGCGAGTGCGGCCTCGAAGAGGCGTTCCGCCTGGCCTCCCGCATGTGTGAAGACCAAGCCTCCACCGCACGCATCCACATCACTCGACTCGCCGCCGACAGCAAGAACGCACTCGCGGATCACGCTCACGCGATGGAAGCCGTCGCAGCCTCCTACGTGTGGCACATAGGGCACGCCCGCTACGCGTGAGTGTCCGGTCAAAGGCGGATCTCCTGATCAAGGGGAGACTCCGCGTGAGCGGGACGATGAGAGTGCCGAGCGTCCTGCGCCGGTTCGGCGCGGATGCCGCTGCGACGGTCTGACGGAAAGGGCTGTCATGCGGCCCGTGGAACCGGGCCACCGGTCTTCGGTGGTCCGGTTCCACGGGCCGGGTCCCGTGCGGTCAATGGGTGACGAAAGTGATGCGCCCCGGTGCCGGGGGGAGGGCCGGGTTGTCGGCCGTCGTGGTCTTGAGGTGGCCGATCAGCGCCTCCAGTTCCGTGACGTCGCCCCCTTCTCTCGTGGGGATCTCGCCGAAGACGGTGAAGCCGTTGCCGCCGTTGGCGAGGAACTCGTTCAGGGCCACCTTGTACGTGGCGTCCCGGTCCACCGGCTGTCCGTTGACCCGAACGGTGTCCACGAGGAGACGGTCGGCGCCGGTACGGCTCATGTCGACGGAGTAGTCGAGTTCCCGGGAGAGCTGGAGAAAGCGCGGGCTGTCGGCGTTCACTCCGGTGAACTGCTGTCGGAGTGCGGTGATGAGCTGTGCACCGGTCACCGGCAGGACCCACACCGGGCTTTCGAAGGGCTGGACACGGTAGGCGTCCGCGTACGTGACGGCACCCCCGTCGTGGAAGACGAGGTCGGCACGCATGCTGCCGGGGTTCATGAGGGCGAGGTCGGCTCCGTGGACCTTGCCTGCGGCGACCTGCGCATCGGTGATGAAGCTGCCCAGCGGTGTCTCGGGCAGGGGCGAACCACGACCCGGGATGTCTGCCGCGATGTGGCCGACGACCCGGTTCGCCACGTCCTCGGAGCGCGCCCGCCAGGTCTCGACGAGCTTGGCCATGGCCGGCTGCTGCGGGGTGCCCACCGGTACGGGGCGGAACTCTGCCCGTACAGTGCTGCGCACCACTTCCCCGGCGGCGTCGAGGTCGAAGCGCAGATCGGTGAAGGAGCGGCCGAAGGAGTCCGCCTGGGTGACCAGGCGCCGATGACCGGCCGGGTCGTTCACCGTGCATTCGTAGGAGGAGTGGGAGTGGCCACTGATGATCAGGTCGACCGCCGGCAGCGTCTGCCGGGCGATGTCCTTGATCCGGCCGCCGAGCCCGGCGCCGGGGGCGCCGTCGTCGCAACCCGCGCCGGCCTGACCGGAGACCGCCTCGCCCTCGTGGACGAGAACGACCTGGGCATGCACGCCCTGCCGGGTGAGCTCCTGCGAGTACCGCTCGATCACCGGCAGTTCGTCGTGGAACTCGAGGTCCCGGATCATGGCGGAGTTGATGGAGCCGGGGGCTTCCTTGGTGACCAGACCGATGAAACCGATACGTTGTCCGTTGGGCAGGGTCTTGATGGTGTACGGCTGCAACAGCGGGGTCGTACTGCCGCGTTCGGTGACGTTGGCGGCGAGATAGGCGAAGTCTGCGCCCTGGTACGGGGTGTCGGGGGCGCAGCCGTCCTTCGGATGGCAGCCACCGTCGACCATCCGCCGGAGCTCGGCCGGGCCCTCGTCGAATTCGTGGTTGCCGACAGAGGTGGTGCTGAGCCCGAGTTCCTGGAGGGCGTCGACCGTCGGCTCGTCGTGGAAGAGTGCCGAGAGCAGCGGGCTGCCACCGATCATGTCGCCGGCGCCGACGGTGAGGGAGTTGGGCCGTCCCGCGCGGGCCTCGTCGAGGAGCGTGGCCATCTGGGCGAGCCCACCGGCCTGGATCGCCGGGCCTCGGTGGGTGATGCGTCCGGCCGCACCGTCCACCGGGAGCAGGTTGCCGTGCAGGTCGTTGACGGCGAGGAGTTGGACGGGGGTGCGGGAGTCCGACGCGGAGTGCGCCTCCGCGGAGTCGGGCCGGAGCGCTGCGGGTCCGGCCAGGAGCAGGGGAACGAGGGCGAGCGCGGGCACTCCGCGCCGCGCGAAACGGTTGATCATGACGGTGGTTGTACGTGTGGCTGCGCGGTGCCGGTGACCTGCCACACCGGCACCGCGCGGAACATCACCACAGAAACGATCACTCTGCTCACTCGGACGGACCTGGCGGTGACTGATGTCCGCCGCGCGCTCGCTGCGGGCTTCGCCGAGAGGCCCGTGAGACCCGGGTGCCACCCGCTGCAGAACCAGCTCCTGGTCCTGCGTCAGCGACGCGAGCGGCATGACGGCGGACGGCTCGGCGCGCTGTTCCCGTGCCGGGCCGCTCAACCCGCTGACGGCACCCACTCATGAGCCGGGCCTCCCCTGCGGCCCGGACCCGGTGGCCGGGTGCCGCCGCGCCGGTCACCCGGCGGACTCCACCGGGGCATGCCGCGCGCCGGACCAGTCACGGCGCGTGGACCGACGGGCCACGGACTCCGGCGTGCCGCCGTGCGGGACGACGCCGAGCAGGACGGTCGCGGCCGTCATCGGGATGACGAACGCCCCGTCGTCCGGCCGGAGCTTGGCGTTGGCGAGGACTACGAGGACGATCGAGGTCATCCTGCGGCAACCGGGCCGAGCGACCGTACTGCGCTCGGCCCCGTCGAAGCCGACGCACCGCTCCTCGCGCGGCCGGTCAGACAGCGCAGCGGGGCAGCCGGGCGCGCCCGGCAGCCAGGGACACGACGGCGGCGGCGAAGCCGAGGACCGCGCCGGCCACGACATCACCGGGATAGTGGACGCCCGTGTGGACGCGGGAGTAGCCGACGGCAACGGCCAGCGCCCCGAGCGGTGCCGCCGCCGGAGGGAGCACCACGCCGACCGCCGTGGCGAACGCGGTCGCCGATGCCGTATGACCGGACGGGAAGGACGCAGACCCCGGCATGGGCACATGCCGGGCCACGACCACCCGGGCCTGTTCCCGGTCGGGCCGGCGCCGACGAGCCATGCTCTTGCCGAGCAGATTCGCCGCCGTCGATGCCAAGGCGACCGCGCCGACTCCGGCCACCGCGGCCCTGCGGGAACGTCCGGGCCTCAATGCGAGGCCGGCCGCGACGGACAGAGAGATCTTCGAATGGTCGGCCGTACGCGACAACTGCCGCAGCGCATGGTCCAGCGTGGGCGTGGGGGTGGCGGCCACGGCCGCGTACAGGGCCCCGTCGATCGCTTCCAGATCGCCCAGCACGGCCGCCACGCCACGGCGGACCGAAGCGACGGACGCGCGGGTCTCACGGTCGGACACTGTGCCGCCCCTCAGTGGTTCGGCCGGCCCGGCCGATCGCGAGCTCGACGAGCCGTCGCCAGTCCATGGGCGGAGCGGGTACGACCACGCCCGGCCGGTTGCGCGGCACCAGGACCCGCAGCGTGCCCGGACGCAACGTACATACGACCGGCGTGGGCATGCTCAGTGCCTCGCCGTCCACCGCCACGGGGATCTCGTCCGTGTCGGAATTCACTTCGACCGTGTGCGCGGTCATGACGGTCAGCCCCGTGGACTGCGAGCCGCGCACGGCCAGGTCCGCCGCCTGCACGGCGTTTCCCACCCGGATGCCCAGCACACCCAGCACACCGCCGTCGAGCCGGGGCCGACGGCCGCCGCCACTGACGTCGTCGGGTGAGACGTACGGGTTGTTGCTGACCAGCAGCGCCTGCTGGGACGAGAGCGCGACGCCGTCGACGCGCGCGTCGAGCCGTCGCACCCCTTCACCGACGAGCAGGTCCGGCATCAGATTCAATGCCGTGCCCGCCTTGTCGTCCCGGTACTCGGGGCGGTGCACGACATCCGCGTACACACCGAAGGACACGGTGTTGACGAAGCCCCGGCCCGCGACGTCACCGAGGTCGACCCGCAACTCCTCGCCGTCGGTCAGCGCGTCGAGACAGCGGGCCGGATCGGAACGGTCGAGGCCGAGATCCATGGCGAAGTGGTTGCGGGTACCGGCGGAGATCACGAGGAACGGCAGGTCGTGCTCGACGGCGACCGCCGCGACCAGCGCCTGAGTGCCGTCGCCGCCCGCCACCCCGAGCAGATCCGCGCCGTCGGCCACCGCGTCGCGGGCCAGCACGGCCACATCGGCGGGAGCGGCAGGGTCGAGAAGGATCACCCGGGCCCCCAGCGCCTCCGCTCGCTCGACCAGATCGAAACGACCCACCTTCCCGCCCCCGGACTTGGGGTTCATGATCAACACCGGCCGCTTCGGCCGGGACGCGGCAATCCCCCGCCGCGACCGCTCCGGACGCGCCCTGCGCAAGGCCGCCCGGGCACAGCTCAGTGTCACCCCCCAGCACAGAAACGCGACCAACGCCGTCAACCACAGCCCGTACCGTGCGAAGAGCACGACAACGCCGGCCGGAGCGGCGACCGCGACGAGAGCACCGAACAGCCGCACCGCACCGCGGTACGCAAGGAACCACCACACACCGACGGCGCAGGCGGCCAGTCCGAGCAGCCCGGCCCCGATGACCAGCAGCCCTCCCTCGCCCAGCGGGAACACCAGCACGATCACGGCCCCGATCGCCGTCAGTACGGCCAGACGCGCCAGCAACCGGGCGGCCGCGCCCTCGCCGGGCGCTGCCCTTCGTGCCCTGTTCATGTCTCCTCACCTCATACCGTGGTCTGCCTCCGGGCCTCACTCGTTCCCGCCAGCCTGCATGTTCCCCGGCCGTGGCTCACCCCGGCTGCGCCGGGCGGGTGAGCCCACGGGCGTCCTTCCCCGGCCGGGCCTGGGAACCGGACCGCCGGTCACCCGGGAGCCCGGCGCCGGACAGCGCAACCAGCCCTCAGGCCGGCCTTCGTCGGCACATCCTCACGGTCGCCGCCCGGACGCCTTCGTGCCGGTCGATGGCGGCTCGCCACGCGGCCCGGCGGAATTCTCCGTCGCCCGTCCACCCCTTCCCTTTCCCAGCGCATCCACAGCAGCCCACCGGCCGCCTCGCGGCTACCTCGAAATGTCCCCCGCAGGCAGGTGACCCGCCGAGGCGGCCTGACCGCTGTGTCGGGCACCTCGCACGTCTCGAAGCGCGCCCCCGCCCGCCTTCGGCGACGAATCCCGGAACCTACTGGCGGGCTACTCGCTCCCTGGTGTCCGAACCAGGCCTACCGGCCCGCTCTGCCCGCTGTTCCCGGTCCTCTCCGGCCCGTGCCCGCGCATCAGGCGTCTCTCGACCGACGGGCCAGAAGCTTGCCCAGTTCCCACAGAAGCAGAAGCGCGACGGCGGCCAGCAGCGCCCAGCCGAACTGCCGTGCGTCGATCCGGGTTGTCCCGAGGATGCGGCGGAAGCCGTCCATCTGGGTCACCAGCACCGCGAGCACGAACTGGGCCAGTGCCACCCAGTTCATCTGCTTGCTGTCGAAGGTGGACGTCGTCAGCACCGACTCCGTCTCGCTGCGGCACTCGAACGCGGCCACGATCAGACAGAGGGCGAAGGCGGTGAACGCGATCGACTGACCGGTCCCGACACTGTCGAAGCGGGCCTGGCCGAGCTTGATCAGCCCGAGCAGGATGACGGTCATCACCAGCCCTGCCAGCCCGACCGTGATCAGTACGGGCCGGGTGAGCACGGACTCCCCTCGCGGACGCGGCCTGCGTCGCATGAGCCCGGGGCTCTCCCGGTCGAAGCCGAGCGCGAATCCGAACGAGGCGTTGACGACGAAGTGAATCCACAGCACCTGCGGCGGGGTGAAGGGCTCACCGGCGGCGATGTTGAAGACCGTGGCCCCGAGGAAGGTCAGGACGAAGGTGACCAACAGAAGGAGTACGAACCGGATGTACTTGGTGAGGTTGTCGTAGATTCTCCGGCCTTGCTCCACGGCGTAGACGATGGTGGCGAACCTGTCGTCGGAGAGGATCATGCGTCCGGCGTTCTTCGCCACGTCCGTACCGCTGCCCATGGCGATTCCGATGTCGGCGGCTTTGATGGCGGGCGCGTCGTTGACGCCGTCCCCGGTCATCGCCACGACATCGCCCTTCTTCTTGAGCGTGTCGGCGAGCAGCACTTTATGCTCCGGCGCGACGCGCCCCACCACACCGATGCCGTCGATGCGGGCGAGTTGCTCGTCCTCGCTCATGGCAGCGAAATCGGCGCCGAGGACCGCCTCGCCGGGGATTCCGAGCTGCTGGGCGATCGCTGCACCGGTGGTGACGTCGTCGCCGGTCACCATGCGGACCCGGATGTGCCCCGCCTGCGCGCCGGCCACGGCGGCCTTCGCGTCCTCACGGGGCGGATCGACCATGCCGACGAGACTGGTCATCCGCAGCTCGGTGACGTACGCGAGCAGGTCGCCGTCGGGGTCGAAGCCGGCCGGGTCCAGGTCACGGGTGGCTGCGGCCATCACTCGGCGGCCCTCGGCTCCCATCCGCTGGGTCTGCGCCTCGGCGCGCGCTGCCAGTTCGGCGTCCCATGGGATGGTCTTCTCGGCCGCGAGCGCGGTGGCGGCCCGTGCCACCACCGCCGGTACCGCGCCTTTGACGAAGCACCGCACGACCTGCTGCCCGGAGGCGTCGACCGCTGAATTGAAGGTGGCCATCAGCTTGTAGTCCGGGTCGAACGGCAGCGTGGCGATCCGGGGAAGGCCCTCCCTGGTGGCATCGATGTCCAGCCCGGCCTTGTGCGCGAGCACCAGCAACGCGCCCTCGGTGGGATCGCCCACCACCTCGCCGTCAACCAGCTTCGCGTCGCTGGCCACCACGTACGGCAGGATCGAGTCCTCGATGCCGGCGGAGGCACCCGCGGCATGGTGGATCTTCCCGTCGAGCCCATAGCCCGTGCCCGAGACGGTGTACCGGTCGGTGGGACTCACGACTTCGACGGCGGTCATCTGGTTCATCGTCAGTGTGCCGGTCTTGTCCGAGTTGATCGCCGACGTGAACGCCAGCGTCTCGACCGACGGCAGCTCCTTGACGATGGCGTTCCGCCTTGCCAGGTTGAGGCTGCCGACGGACAGGATCGCCTGAGTCACGGTCGGCAGGGCCTCGGGGATAGCCGCGATGGCCAACGAGACCGCGCTGACGAACAGGGCGTCCCAAGTCTGATCCCGTTGCCGCCCCAGGACGAACATCACGATCATGGTCAGGGCCGCCGCCCCCGTGATCCACAGCGTCAGGGTGTCGAGTTCCCTGGTGAGCGGGGGCACCTCCTTCTCGGTGGCCGACAGCATCCCGGAGATCTTGCCGACCTCGGTTGCGGCGCCGGTCGCGGTGACGACGAGTACGCCGCTGCCGTGGGTGACCGGGGTGTTCATGAACGCCATGTTCGTCCGGTCGCCGGGTGCCGGCCGGGGGCCCGGGAGTATGCCGGCGTCCTTGGAGGCGGGGACGCTCTCACCGGTGAGCGCCGACTCGTCGATCTGCAGGGCACTGGCCTCGATGATGCGTCCGTCCGCCGCCACTTGGTCCCCGGCGGAAATGAGCACGATGTCGCCGACGACGAGTTCCTCGGCGGGGATCTCGGCCTCCGTCCCGTCCCTGCGCACCCGCGCCGTCGTCTTCATCATCGACTTCAGCGCGTTCATCGCGCTCTCGGCCTTGCCCTCCTGACGCAGGCCCACGACCGCGTTCAGCAGGGTCAGGACGATCAGCAGGATCCCGGTGGTCCATTCCTTGATGAGCAGCGAGACGACCGCCGCGACCACAAGGACGATCTGCATGTAACTGCGGTACTGCTTGAGGAACCGACGCCAGGCCGCAGGCCCCTTCTCCTCGGGCAGCGCGTTCGGGCCGTGCGCGGTCAGGAGCTCCGCGGCCCGCCCTGAGGAGAGACCGACCGCCGGATCGACACCGAACGCCGCTACGACCTCCTCGGGAGCGCGCGAGTACCAGCCCTCCTCAGGGGTCCGAGGCTGTTCTCCCACGGCATTCGAACGCACCTTCATCGTCCTGCCTCCGATCCGTGGCCGCGGATGTGTCCGGGCCGGTCACACGCCGCTCCGACAGGTCCTGGCCCGGTCCTAGCTGCGCTTCTTCTTCGGCCGGCTCTTCCGCCCGGTGGCCCGCGCGGCCGACGGATGCCGGTCGGCGTACGGATCGGCCGGTGCCCCGGCAGGGGCTTCCCGCTCCAGGTCCCGCTTGGTGACGAGCAGGTCCTCCCGCGCTTCTTCCCCCACATCGGGGAAGTGAGGATCGATGTCCATCAGGGTGTGCGCGAGGATCGCTGCGGCGCAGATCCGCGCGAACCACTTCCGGTCCGCCGGCACGACGTACCACGGTGCCCACTTCGTACTCGTGGCCGACAGCATTTCGGAGAACGCGTGCTGATAGTCGTCCCACCGGCGCCGCTCCCGGACATCGGCCGCAGAGAACTTCCAGTTCTTCTCCGGCTGGTCGATCCGCTTCAGGAAGCGGGTGCGCTGCTCCTCCTTGGACAGGTTCAGGAAGATCTTCACCACCTTGAACCCGTTGTCCGTGAGGTACCGCTCCCAATGGTTGATCTCCCGATAGCGCCGGTCCCACAGGTCCCGTCCACCTGCGTTCTCCGGCAGCTTCTGCCGGACAAGGTTCTGGGGGTGGACTCGCACGACGAGAACCTCCTCGTAGTGCGAGCGGTTGAAGATCGCGATCTCGCCCCGCGTGGGCAGCCGCTGCGCGTAGCGCCACAGGTAGTCGTGGTCGAGTTCCTCGGCAGAGGGCACCTTGAAACTGCTGACCCGTACCCCCTGGGGATTGACGCCGCTCATCACGTGGCGGATCGTCCCGTCCTTGCCTGCGGCGTCGAGTGCCTGGAGACAGAGCAGTACTCCGTACGTGTCCTGTGCGGCCAGCCGCTCCTGGTACTCGGCCAGCAGCGATACCCCGGTCTGCAGCAGCTCGATCCCGTCCCGCTTCTTCAGACCGGCCTTGTAGCGAGGATCGAAGTCCCGCTCCAGGCGAACTTTCGATCCCGGTTCGACCCGTAGTGGCCTGATGAAATCCGCGATGCGTTCGGCTCGCTCGTCAGACATCACGTATCAGCCCTTCGCTGGTCCGGGGTGAGTACGGCGCGTCCCGTGGCCAGAATGGTCACAGCGCGCTCCTCACCCCGTGGACGGTCTGCCCCTGGACGGTGCGGCAGGCGGCACTGAGCGCCCTCCGGGACCGGCATTCGACCGGGATCGGGACATGGGCTCCGGCCCGCGCCTGGTGGAACGAGTCGTAAGCAGTGCTGAACGAGTCGTAGGCAGTCCGGACCGCCGCCTCGACGGTGACCGCGTCGGCCGAGGGACAATCCCTCGACCTCGCCACCACGTTCCGGATGGACGCCAGTTCGTCTTGCGAGCCCGGCGACCGAACGGCCGGAGGCCCTGCGGGATCGGCATGCTCCCCCGGCCCGGGGCGGCGGCTCAAGCCCCCGACGAGGAGGTTCGCACGGACATGAGGAGTCCGCTCCCCGACCTCCATGGCCGCACCTTGCCCATCCATGCCCCACGACCTCCAGACCAGAAACCGCACATTCCATTACAGACGCGACAGCATTCCTCGCGCTCATTGTCTGCTCGCCCGAACAAGATCGCCCGTCAGGCAGGCCAGCGGGGGTCGCCTCTCGGTCACGGGCAGGTCGTAGCAGCGCACCTGGTTGCAGGTCAGCAGGACACATTCGGTCCGGTGCCGGTACGGGACACCGAGTGGGCCCTCAACCTGACGGCGGCTCGGTAGTTCCAACCTTGCCCCCGCGTCCGCGGACACCCCCTCGCCGAGCCTCACCGCGCCGGCCACCGGTGCGGCGCCGGACCCACTCCCACACCGAAGCCGCGACGGTGCACCCCTCGGGCCCGGTGACAGCCGGCAGGCCATCACACCTGCGGGCCCGCCGGGTGCCGCAACAACACGGCTTCGCCGTCACAGGACAGCAGGGCAGCCATGGCGATACGCGGCGAGCAGGAACGTAGTCGTCTCATATCCCCAAGGCCCAACACCTCTCCGTGCAACGGCACTCCGGCGGCAACCGAAGCAACGCCCCTCTCAACCTGCCCCCGATGCCCTCGAACCGGTGCTGCCGCAGCTACCGACAGCCCGTCAGGCCGCCTGCAATGCAGCCGGAAAGGAGCGGGCAGCCTCACTCCGGTCCGCGATGCAAGGTGACGTTCTGCAAACAGAGGCCCTACGTCAACCCGGTGGCCGTCGCAGGGCTGCTGGACGCAGAATTCCTCACTCAGCGCTTCTGGTTGATCGCTCTCGGTGGCATGATCTGGCGGATGGACTACCAACGCTGCATCGACATCCTCACAACGGCGCACGAGAACCCGCACGGGCTTCCTCGGCCAGTGCGGCAGGCAAACGTCTCCCGACTGCTGGAGGCGCTGGGCCGTCCTGAGCGGGAACTGCGCGGGATGCTGGTGGTAGGGACGAACGGCAAAGGATCGACCTGCGCGTTCGCGGTGTCGGCGGTGGCCGCGACCGGCGCACGGGTGGGTAGTTTGCCCAGCCCGCACCTGCAGGAGCCCAGGGAGCGGATCCGGATCGATGGAGTTCCTGTCACGCGCGCCGAGTACACCGCGGCATTCGCCGAGGTCTGGCGCGTCATCGAGCAGCGCGGCCTGCACGTCCTGGCCCAGGGCATCTTCACCACCACCGCGGCCGTGCACTTCCGACGGGCGGGCGTCGGCCTGGCGGTGGCCGAGGCAAGCATCGGGGGGAGCAGGGCTGCGGCTGCGGAGCTCGGCCTGGACGTGAAGGTCCTCACCGGCGTCGGACTCGACCACACCCGGCTGCTCGGCAGCTCCCTGACCCAGATCGCTCAGGCCAAGATCGAAGCCGCGCAGGACGGGGACCATGTGGTTCTCGGGCGGCTGGCCCCCGAAGCGGCCACCAGCACGGAGCAGGTCCTCAAGAAGCGGACAGGACTGTCCGTGTGGCGCGTGGACCACGAGATCCACTACACCGCCCGTGCCGCCGGCCGCGACGGCAACCGCGGCCCGGCGACGCTGGTGGACGTCACCACTCCCCGCGCCGTGCACCGCGATCTGCCCTGCCCTCTGCCCGGCGCACACCAGCACCACAACCTGGCGGTCGCCATCGCCGCAGTGGACGCGATGGCCGAACGCGGCCACATTCGCGAGCCGGACGGCGAACGGCTGCGCGCACAACTGGCGGCCACACGCTGGCCCGGCCGCCTTGAACTCATCCCCCATGCCCGGCTGGACAATTGGACGGGCCGGGTCCTGCTCGAAGGCGCCACCAATCCGCAAGGTGTCGCGACCGTCGCACCGGAGATCCTTCGCCATGCGCGTGCCGACGGCCACTCGGGCCCGCCCGCGCTGGTCTTCGCCGCGATGGACGACAAGGACGTCTCCGGCATGCTCGCCCCGCTGCCCTCCGACTGGCCTCTGGTCCTCACCCGCACCGACTCGCACCAGGCCGCGGACCCCACCACCTTGCACAACCGCCTCTCCCCCGACCGCCAAGGACCGTGCCTGACAGCCGAGGACACCTCATCGGCGCTGCGCCGGGCCGCCGAACTCGTCGGGCCCGGCGGCCTGATCGTCGTCTTCGGCTCGCTGCGCCTCATCGGCGAAACCCGCACAGCGCTCGCCCTGCCACCCTCGTGATGCCTCTGGGCCCGGGGCCGGATCCGGAGAACCGGCCCCGGGGGCTCAGCCGACAGGTGCCGGCTTCTGTGTGTCACCTTGTCCGTCAGGTATCAGCGAAGCTGAGGACAGCACGAGTGCGTAGAACTCCTCGGATTCGGTCGGCCGGTAGATCTTGCCGCTGTGGTCACTGGCCTTGGTTCCGCATTCGGATACCGCTGAAGCGCTGCTGACGAGGGCCACTGGGGCTGCGAAGCTGCCCACGGCCAAGGCCCCCGCGAGGGCCGGCGCAAGGATTGTCCTGCGCACCGTCTTTCTCCTCTGCCGCTCCGAGTTCAGGGGTGCGTACCTGTGGGTCATCGGCTGGTGTTGAGGAGGGTGTGCAGGACGGATTGGGCGGTGGGCAGCCTGTTCGCGGCCTGGCGCCATGCCAGTGAGTGCGGTCCGTCCAGCACTTCGGAGGTGATCTCCTCGCCGCGGTTGGCGGGCAGGCAGTGCAGGGCAACGGCGTCCGGTCCGGCCCGATCGAGAAGTGCCGTGTCGACGCGGTAGTCGGCGAACCGGCGTCGGCGGTCTTCCTCTTCGTCAGGCCGGTCCATCGGCACCCACACCTCGGCGTAGACCGCATCGGTGTCGCGGACCGCATCGTGCGGCTCGGGGGTGAACGTCACGGACCCGCCGGTGTGCTCCATGGTGCGGCGAGCACCGGCGAGTACGTCGGGGGCCATCTCGTAGCCGGGCGGGCTGGCGATGGTCAGGTGCATTCCGGCCGCCGCGCACGCCTCCAGGAAGGAGGTACAGGTGTTGCTCCGGGCGTCGCCGACGAAGGCGGCCCGTAGTCCCTGCGTGCGGCCGAAGTGTTCGGTCAGTGCAAGCAGGTCGGCCAGCGACTGGCAGGGGTGGTGGTCGTTGGACAGGGCGTTGACCACCGGGACGGTTGCGGTATCGGCCAGCTCCTGCACCGTGCGGTGCTCAAAGGTGCGCAGGGTGATGGCGTCCAGGTAGGTGGAGAGGACACGGGCGGTGTCGGCCCAGGTCTCGCCGTGCCCCAGCTGCATTTCCCGTGTGTCGAGCGGGACGGTGGTCATCCCCAGCCGGTACGCCGCCACCGTCAGCGACACGCGCGTTCGCGTGGACGGCTTTTCGAAGATGCAGCCCAGCGCGGCCCCGCGGCAGCTGTGCTGCCAGCCCAGCGGGTCCGCCTTCATCTCCGCGGCCAGAGCGAGCACGCCGGAGAGCTCCTGGGGGGTCAGATCGCTCACGCGCAGCAGCCGGCCGGGGCGGCGGCCGCTGTGGTCAGAGGGCCGGTCGTCTTCGAAGGGGCGTTCCGCTGCCTGTGGGGTTGTCATGGTCCAGCCTCCTGCTCTCAGCTGCGGGTCGAGACAGCGGGCGCCGGAGCCCATCCTGGTTGCGGCCGGGTGGGGCCGCGCGGCGGGGCACCCGTTCGGGCGGCGGGGCTGGCCGCCGCGGCGCCTGCGGACCACGCTGGCTAACGGCAGCAGGGCCCCGGCGAGAGCGGTGCTCCAAAGGGGAGACGCGGATGAGGTGGGCACAGATGGAGCAGACCGGCACGCAGCAGCCGCCGCTCGGAGTGGAGGAGGAGTTCTTCCTGGTCGATCCGGAAACCGGAGCTGCCGCGGCGGCCGGCGAGCGGGTGGTGGCACGTGCGGTGGCGTTGCTGGGGGACCTGGTGGCCGGGGAGCTGTCGGAGTACCAGGTGGAGGTCAGAACACCACCGTGCCGGAGCCTTGCGCAGCTGACGTGGCACCTGGACCGTGCCCGGAGGTGCATCGCCGCGGCGGCGGCCGCCGAGGGACTCGGGGTGGTCGCGTCGGGAACACCGCTGCTCGGGGCCCGTACTCCGGTGCCGCTGCGCGCCGACCCTCGCTATCGGGACGGGATCGAGGAGTTCCGGGCACTGAACGACTCCTTCGCGTCGTGTGCCTTGCACGTGCATGTCCAGGTGCCCGACCGCGAAGAGGCCGTCTACGTCAGCAACCATCTGCGTCCCTGGCTGCCCACTCTGGTGGCCATGGCTGCCAACTCTCCCTTCTGGGACGAGCGGGACAGCGGATACGCCAGCTGGCGCACCCTGGCAGCCAGCCGATGGCCGG
The DNA here is from genome assembly GCF_040652135.1 of Streptomyces sp. NPDC048295. Lineage (NCBI taxonomy): Bacteria > Bacillati > Actinomycetota > Actinomycetes > Kitasatosporales > Streptomycetaceae > Streptomyces > Streptomyces sp. NPDC048295. Next base: position 27,635 of record NZ_JBEZLL010000013.1, on the reverse strand, counting down.
TCGCCGGCCCGCCTCCTTACTTCTCCTCCTTCCAGCACTTCGTCACCCTGACCGAGGCCCTCCAGAAGTCCGGTGCCACGCTCGGCGAGCGCACCTTGTACTGGGATGTGCGCCCGTGCGCTCATCTGCCCACTGTGGAGATCCGCGCCATGGACGTCACCGCCGATGTCGAGGAGGCCGCGGCACTTGCGGTGCTGGTGCGGGCGATGGTGGTGCAGGCCCTGGAGCGGGTTCGGCGCGGCGATCCGGGGCCGCCGGTGAGCGAGGCCTTGATGCGCGCCGCCTATTGGCGTTCCGCTCGGGACGGTTGGCCCGGTCACGGCCTCAGTCCTTGCAACGGGCTGCTGGTCTCCACCCGTCAGATGGCCCGGGAACTGCTGGCCTACGCCGGTCCCGCGCTGGCGGAGCACGGTGAACTGCGTTCGGTCGTGGCCGTCTTGCGACGAACAGCGGCGGAAGGAGGCGGTGCCGGCCGGCAGCGGGCAGCCCACCGCCACCGCGCGAAACTGCAGGATGTCGTGACCCACCTGGCCGAGCACACCATCCGCCCCGCCAAGCATGCGGCCACGAAGAAGGCCCGTATCCGGACGGACCGGTCCTGGATCGCCCGGCACGCGGCCAAGTAGTGGGGCTCGGACCACGAAGTGCGGGCCGAAGAACCGAGTTTCCAAAGCCACTACCCCCACCTGGCCGAGGAAGTCCGCGCCGGCCACAGGCTGCCGCTACGTTCCTCCTGTTCTTGCTGCCTCGGCCTGCAGACATGGACCCGTCTCCGCCCCGGCCCGGGAGGCGTACACGACCGGGATGCTGCGGCTGCTGACCCGATACGAGCCGGACCTGCGGACGTTTGCGAACATTCGCGGACGATTATGGACGCTTGTCCGCCCAGCGGCCGGTGGTCGACGACTGCCGCGTGTGCCCGCGCCGAGGCGGCCTACTTGACGATGCAGGACTTCATGAGTCGCTGACGCAGATACGAGCTGTTCAGGTGAGCTGACGGCATGCGCCCGACGAGCTGCCTCCGAGGCGCCTGTCGGCCGCCCAGATGTTCTTCTGTCCGCCTGCGTGTCGGCCCGGGGCCGCCCGGGTGACGGGAGGGTGTCGCTCACCGCGGCCGAGGCCGGGACGGTCTACGACAGGCAGGTGGCCATTCCCGCGGTGCGGCCCCGCGCCGCCGGCCGCCGTCCGGTGCGGCGGCCGGTCCGGGAACGTGCAGAGAGACGAGGATCGCGATGGCTGTGCCGGTGGTGTTCGACCAGCAGTCTGCTGGATACAGCGTGGAGCGGGCCTACTGGCTGGCCCGCGCGTGCGACCTGGCCTACAAGGACCGGACGGTGATCGAGAATCAGGCAGGCGCATGGGGCTTCGGCGCGGTGCGGCATCACGAGACCGTGTTCACCGCACCGTTCCCGCTGCAGGACACCCAGGCGTACACGATGGCCGGTGACGGCATGATCGTCACCGCGTTCCGGGGAACGGAACCGGCGCAGATCAAGGACTGGCTCACCGACGCGTCCACCCCGCCCTGGCCGGGCCCGGCCGGCACCGGTTACGTGCACCACGGCTTCGCCGAAGCCCTCGACTCCGTCTTCCCCGGCGTCCGGGACGCCGTCGCCGAACTGCGCACGAACGGACAGGCGGTGTACTTCACCGGTCACAGCCTCGGCGGGGCGCTGGCCATGCTGGCCGGCGCCCGCATGGCACTGGAGCACCCGAAGCTGGCTGCCGACGGCGTCTACACCTACGGCCAGCCCCGCACCTGCGACCGTCTGCTCGCCAACGCGTTCAATCAGGGCCTCAGGGACCGGGTGTTCCGGTTCGTCAACAACAACGACATCGTCCCCCAGCTCCCGCCCGAGCCCGCATTCACCCATACCAAGGCACTGCGCTGGATCGACTCCGCCGGGCGCCTGCACGACAGCGGCCCCTCGCTCCTGACCGGCCTGGGCGACCGGGTCACAGGACTGACCGCGGACCTCTTCGCACCGGCCGGCGACGGCATCCGCGACCATTTCATGGCCAGCTACCTGACCGCGCTCGAAACGAACATCCCCTGACGACTCGACACATCGGTCACCGGACGATCCGGGTACGGGCCCACCCCCGGCGACTGCGGCAGCCCCCTCCCCAGGCCCGTTCCCGGGCTCACTGAGATGCTGCGCGTGGGACTGGTTCCCGTCACCGGGAGCCGGGGCGGGAGCGGTCCACGTCGTGGTCGCGGCGCCCTTGTAGCGGTCGTCCGGAAGACCGGCAGAGGCCTGCTCGCAGCGGTGGCCCCAGTCCGGGGAGGGCGCCTTGCCGCGGTCGGCGGTGTACGGGGGCCGGTGCGGGTGACGATGTGCCGGGGCCGGTACAGGTGACGGTGGTGCCGTCGCCCATGTGCCACCGGATCGTCGACACCGTCGCGCCGGCGGTGACCGTGACGCCGCCCGCCGTCATCGTCGCGGAGGCCGGTCCGTACGACGCCGCCGACGGGGTCGCCCACATCCACACCGGCATCCCGGCCCCCGCCCCGGCCGCTGCGCGCCGACGCCGGGGTACCGTGGCAGTTCTCCGCCGGTGCGGCCTCCTCCGCAGGCCACCGGGGCACACAGCACAGCGGCCCTCCACTCCCCTGTGCGCTGCGCACAGGTTCCCGCTCCCGGGCCTGTCTACTGTGCCGCCATCCCCACCCGCCGAGGGGTGAGTCGGTCGGTACGAAAGCCTGGAGGACAGCCGGTGAGCGCAACAACCGCACGTTCCGGTGGAACCGGAGAACCCCTGGAGACGGGGCCGGGCGAAACCGCCGGCCTGCGGCCCATCGGCGCCTGCTTCGAGGCCATGCCGTTCGGGCGCGCCCACGTCCTGGCGGCGCTGGCCCTGTTCATGGCCTTCGTCATCGAGTCGTGGGAGCAGCTCGCCCTCGTCTATGTCTCCGGCGATCTCGGCGACGCGTTCTCCATCGACACCGGCCGGATCGGCTGGGTGCTGTCCGCCGTCGCACTCGGCATGATCCCCGGCGCGCTGGTCTGGGGTCCGGTCTCGGACCGGATCGGCCGGCGCGCGGTCTGTCTGTGGAGCCTGTCCGCCTACGGGGTCATCGCGCTGGCCTCGGCGTTCTCCCCGAACTTCACGGTCCTGCTGGTCACCCGGGTGTTGTCGGGTCTGGCGCTGGCCGGTATCTACACGGTCACCTTCCCGTACTTCCTGGAGCTGCTGCCGTCCCGGATGCGTGGCCGGGCCGCGGTCTATCTGTCGATCGGCTGGCCGATCGGGGTGCTGGCCGCGGTCGGCGTGACGCAGTTGCTGGCAAGCCTCGGCTGGCATGTGGTGGCCATCGCCTCCGCCCTGGCCGGGCTCTGGGTCTTCGCGATCCGCGCCTGGGTTCCGGAGTCCCCGTACTGGCTGGCCGCGCAGAACCGTCACGACGACGCCGCTGCCGTACTGCGCAGGCTGGGCGTCGACGTCCCGGACGGCACCCGCTTCGCCGTGGTCGCCCCCGAGCGGGCCGGACGCCCGGTGGAGCTGCTGCGTGGCAGGCTGCTGCGGATCACGGTGCTGATGCTCGTCGTGAACTTCACCTTCAACTGGGGCTATTGGGGCCTGCAGACCTGGCTGCCGACGCTGCTCCAGGACAAGGGCCTGAGCATGTCGGCGAGTCTCGGCTTCGTCGCTCTGAGCGCGCTGTTCATGATCCCCGGCTATGTGTCGGCGTCGCTGCTGACCGGACGCTTCGGCCGCAAGAAGGTCTTCCTGCCGTACGTGGCACTCGCCGCGATCAGCGGAATCTTCTTCGCCTACTCCAGTTCCCTGACCGAGTTGTACATCGCGAACTTCGCCCTCGCCTTCTTCAGCCTCGGCGCCTGGGGTGTCTGGAACACCTGGAACGGCGAGTTCTTCCCGACCGCACTGCGTGGTACGGGGTACTCCTGGGCCACCGCCGCCCAGCTGGTGGCGACCTCCCTCGCGCCCTCGGTGGTCGGTCTTCTCCTGGCTCAGGCGACCGGGTTCTCCACGACGATCCTGTTCATCACGGCCTTCCTGGTGGTGGCGCTGCTCTTCGCCGCCCCGCTGCCGGAGACCGAGGGGCGTGACCTGGAATAGCGGCCCGGCGCGCGGCGTCCGCATCGGCACCGCCTGCCCGGCCGACCGCCCCGTACCGGCCCGGCAGGCGCTCTCCACGGCGCGGTACCCAGGACGTGATGGCAGGATGACGCAGGTGAGACTAGGTGTGGACGTGGGGCGCACGACGACGGTCGCCGTTCTCGTACGCCCCGGCGACGCTCCTCCGGTGCATGCCGTGGTCGCGTCATCGCCCTCCCTCGACCGCTCGCTGCGCGATGTCCTCGACGCGCTGGACAGCCTCGGGGACGCACCGTACGACCGTGCCGACGTCGTCTGTCTCACGACCGATCTCGACCGCACGCCGAACACACCCTCCCCCGTCGCCGTACTCCGCATCTCGCCCGCCGGCCATCCCGCGCTCGGCCCGTCGCCGCATCCGGGCGGGCTGACGCGGGTGGTCGCGGGCGGTTCGTCGCTCACCGGCCGACAGCTGGCACCGCTGGACCGGGCCGGCGTCGAGGCGTTCGCCCGGGAGGCCGCCGCGGCGTCGATCACCGCGTTCGCCGTCTGCGCGGCCGGGTCGCCCGCCCGGCCGGAGCCCGAACTGACCGCGGCCTCCGTGATCGCCCGGCTGCTGCCCGGTGCGCACATCACCCTCTCGTACGAGATAGGCTCCCCCGGCCTGCGCGAGCGGGAGAACGCCGCTGCCGCCAATGCCGCGCTCGGCACCTGGGCCGAGCACCTCACCGACACCGCCGGGCGAACGCTGCGCGCGCGTGGCATCACGGCTCCGCTCTTCCTCGCCCGGGACGACGCCGGTCTGGTCTCCGCCGAGTACGTCCGCCGCTATCCGGTGATCGCCACCGTCTCCGCCACTGCCTGCGCGCTGCGCGGGGCCGCGTTGCTGGCGGGCGCCGAGCGGGCCGTGGTCGTGGACGCGGCCAGCTCCTCGATCCGCTGCTCGGCCGTCGCGGACGGCGAGCTGGAGGCCGGGGACGCGGGCCCTGGGCCCGGCGGACTCTGGATGGATGTGGGCAGGCCCCGCCTGGACTCCCTGCCGTTCGGTGGCGAGGAACCGCCGGCCGACGCACGGCAGCGGGTGGAAGCGCTGGTGGCCGGTGTGCTGGAGCGCTCGCCGGGCAGCACGGTGCTGTACGCGGGCGGCGCGGCCCCGCTCTTCGGGGGCACGCCGGACGGTATCCGGGCAGCCGCGTACGGCGTGGCACGCGCGGACACCCGGGTGGAACTGGAGCAGGTGGTGGTCGCGCCGGGCCGCGCGGAACTGGACCGGGCCATCGTCCTGGCCCGCGACCAGGCGCTGGCGCGGGTCGTGTCGGCGGGTGCGGCGCCGGACGCGGCCCGGATCGCACGGACCGTCCACACACCCGTCTCGTATCTCCCGGGCGGGGTGCACCGGATCAGGGTCCGGGCCGTGGGCACACCGGCGGGAGCGACGTCGTGACCGGCGCACCGGCCCAGGTGGACGCCGCCGTGCTGGAGCGGCTGGCGGCCGGGTCGCTGGTACTGGCGGCGGGCGCGGCGGAATCGGCCTTCCGGGTGGCGCTGGACTGGGCGCGGGCGTCGGTCGCCGCACACGGGCCGGTGCGGCTGCTGGCCCCCGACGAGCTGAGCGGGTTGCGGCTCTGCGTGACCGTGACGCTGGTCGGCTCGTCGGCGGCGCTCGCCGAGCAGCTGCCGACGGGGATGGAGACGGTGCGGGCGGTGCGCGCCCTGGAACGGCTGCTGGGTACCCGCGCCGATGCGGTCGTCGCGCTGAACACAGCCGGTGAGAACGCCCTGCTGTCGGTGGCCGCGGCAGCCGACTGCGGGCTGCCACTGGTCGACGGTGACGGCTGCGGACGGGTGCTGCCGCTGCTGGAGCAGTCCACGTTCACGCTGGCCGGGGTGGCCGCGGCGCCTCTTGCGCTGGCGACCCCGTCGGGCGATCTGGTCGTGGTCGAGTCGGCGGGCGGGCGGGTGGAGGACCTGGTGCGGCCGCTGGTGCCCGCGGCCGGCGGCTGGGCGGTGGCCGTCTGCTACGCGATGCCGGGCGAGGTGCTGGCCGGTTCGGTGGTGCCGGGCACGGTCGGCCGGGCGATCCGCGCGGGCACGGCCCGGCCCCGCGATCTGTTCGCACCGTGGTCGCCGCGGCGGCTGTGCCGGGGCCGGATCACGGCGGTGGAGCACCCGGTGGGCGCCCAGGACGATCCGTACGGCTACGAGCCGCCGGACACGTACGACCTCACCGGGCCCGGTTTCGCCCCGCCGTGGCCGGCTCTTCCGTCCAGTCCGACGAGTGTGCTGGTCGCCGAGACCGAGGGGATCGGCCGCCACTTCCGGCTGGAGGCGCACAACGAGGTTCTGCTGGCGCTGGCGGACGGGGCGCCGGTCGCCGCCGCCCCGGACCAGATCCTGATCCTGTCGGCCTCCGCCGACCGGCGGGTGCTGGATGTGGAACGGGCGGTGCCGGGCGTGGAGGTAGAGGTGGTGGTCATCCCCGCCGCGCCCGCCTGGCACACGCCCGAAGGCCGCCGGCTGGCGCGTACCGGCGTGCTGGGTGCCCCCGGCGCGGAGGAGGAGTCATGGTGAACCGCCCCGCCGCCCGTCCTGTCCGCGAGGGCCCGCTCACCGTCGCGGAGCTCGTCCAGCAGGGGCGGCTCGCCGGGGTCCGGATGTCGGGGGCGAGCGGGCGGGACGCGGAGGTCCGTTCGGTGCGCATCGTGGACCGGACATCGGTGCTCGACACCCTCGAACCCCATACCGCGGTCGTGCTGACCGGGCGGGTCGCAGCCGCGGGCTGGACCGTGGAGATGGCGCTGCGCAAGGCGTGGGAGCACGCCGCAGCCTGTGTCGTGGTCACCGAGGCAGCGGTCCGGACCGGTTCCGTGGGCGCGCTCGCCGACCGTCTCGGGGTGCCGTTGCTGATCATCGACGAGGACGCGCTGGACGCCGCGGTCCGGATCGCCTCTGCGGTCGCACGCCCCGACGCCGGGCGCACCGCGCTGGTGGCCCAGGCGGCCCGTGCGCTCGCGGACACGGGTCCGCACGCCGGGCGGGTGCTGTCCGCCCTGCACGCGGTGCTGCCGTCCACGGCCGTCGCGCTGACCGGGCCGACGGGTGAACTGCTGGCGGGCCGGCGGACCGCGCTCTCGGCGCAGGGTGGTGCGCTCACCGTCCGGGTGGAGGTCCCGGACGGTGCCGGCGGCTCGCTGGGCGCGCTGGTCGCCCGGTCGGGCTCGCGGGTCGTGGGCTGGGGGGAGACGGTGCGCGACGTGCTCCGCCTCGCGGTCGCTCCGCTGACGGCCTGGTGCGCGGTGCGGCGTCTGGACGACGAACGGACCGGCCACCGCTCTGCGTTGCTCCTGCGCCGGCTGCTGGAGGCGGACGCAGGAGCCGTGGACGGTGACGGACCCGGCCAGGACGCCACGGGGGCGGGGCCCGGCGAGAACGAGCAGGCCGAGGCGGCCGCGCTGGGCTGGCCCGCCCGGGGTCCGCTCATCGGCTACGCGCTGCGTCCCGTCGCGGGCTGGGACGGCCCCGATCCCGGCCCCGCGCTGCGCGCGGTCTGGAGTGCGGTGGGGCCGGGCGGACCGCTGGTCGCGTACGGGCGTTGCTGGGTGGCCTGGCAATCGGTCGCCCCCGCGGACGGGGTGGATCCGCTGGAGGCGGCGACCCGGCAGCTGACCGACGTACTCACCGCGGCGGCCCCGTACGTGCCGGTCGCCGGCGGGGTGGCGGGCACGGGGGCCTCGTTGTCCGCGCTCGGCACGGTCCTGAGCGACGCGTGCGCGGCAGCCGGGGTGGCGGCCGCCGGGGAATCGGGGAGCGTGGTGCGTGGGGACCGGATGGGCGCGGCGCAACTTCTGTCCGCCGTGCCTTCCGAGATGCTGCGCGGTCCTGCGGAGGTGGTGCTCGCCCCACTGCTCGCAGCGGACCGGGACGGCACCCTGCTGCGTACGCTGGCGGTCGTGCTCGACGCGGGTGCGGCGCCGACGGCGGCAGCCGAGGTGCTCGGCGTGCACCGCAACACGGTGGCCGCCCGGCTGGAGCGTATCCGCGCGCTGGGCTTCGATCCCGATGACGCGTCTCAGCGGCTGGCACTGCACCTGGCGTGCCGGGTCCTGCTGCGCGACAGGGGCGCGGTGTCCTGAGGGCCGTTCCTTCGCGGCTCCGTCCGCCGTCGGCCTGAACACGGGGAGCCGGGACGCGGCGGTGGCGGAAGAACCCGCCGGGTTCTTCCGCCACCGTCCCGGCCGGTCCGTCAGGCGCCGTACACGGCTTCCGCGTGTCCGGCCGTCAGCAGGCCCTGGCGGACGTCCTCGGCGACTGCTTCGGCCGCCCGCTCCCCCGCCGGGCCGAAGCCGCCGCCGCCACCGCTCTCGCAGCGCAGCACATCGCCCTCGCGCACACGCAGCGCGTTGGCCTTCAGCAGTGAACGCCGGTCGTCGCGGCCCGGGTTGAGAGTCACCCGCGGCGCCGCCCCCGCGGTGCCCCCGAAGACACCCCAGGCGGGGGTGACCGACCGCTCCCACCAGAGTGAGAGCTGCTGGTCGGCGGCGAACCGGTACTGGCGCACCACTCCGTTGCCGCCGCGGGTACGGCCGGCGCCCGCGGAGTCGGGGCGGATCGCGTACTCCTCGACGCGTACCGGGAAAAGGGTCTCCAGCACCTCCACGGGCATGTCGCGCAGCGAGCCGTTGACGTTGTTGATCAGGCAGGACTCGCCGTCGGAGGCCTCCCAGGCGCCCCAGCCGCCGACCGTCGCCTCCTGCGAGACGAAGAGCTTTCCGCTGCGCGGGTCGGTTCCGGTGAACTGGACGATCATCGAGTCGCCGTAGCTGGCCGCGGCGGCACGGTCCGGGACGGCCGGGGCGAGCGCCTTGACGACCAGGTCGATGACGAGGCCGAGGTGAGAGTAGTAGTACTGGCAGGCGGCCGGTTCGACGGCGGCGAGCATGCTGCCGGGCCGGGTCAGTACGTCGAGCGGCTTGAACGACCCTCCGTTGAGCGGGACTTCACCGCTGACGAGCAGTTTGTAGCCGACCCGGCAGGCCGCGACGGTCTGTGCCGCACCGCAGTTGACGGGCCCGGTGGCCTGGTCGGCGCAGTCGGTGACGTCCATCGTCATGCGGTCGCCGTCGACGGTGACCCGGACGGTGACGTGCAGGGGTGTGCCGAGGTCGATGCCGTCGTCGTCGAGATGCCCCGTGGCCTCGTACACACCATCGGGGATCGCGGCGATCTCCCGGCGCTCCAGCCGCTCGGTCTGGGCGAAGATCGCGTCGCGGGCGGCGAGCACGGTCTTGAGGCCCCATCGTCCGACGATCTCCGCGAGCCTGCGGGCTCCGGTCCGGGCGCAGGCCACCTGAGCGCGCATGTCGCCGAGGGTGGGGTGCGGGAACCTGACCTGACGGGCGATCAGATCGTGGATGAGTACGCAGGGTTCGCCGTTCTCGTAGATCTTCAACGGGCCCATGCGCAGGCCCTCCTGATGGATCGACGTGGAGTCCATGGAGCCTCCCGGGTCCTTGGAGCCCATGTCGATCCAGTGCGCCCGGGAGGCCGCGAAGCCGACCAGTTCCTCCTCCACGAAGATCGGGCCGTAGACGGTGACGTCGTTGAGATGCGTGCCACCGATGTACGAGTCGTTCAGCACCCATACGTCGCCGGGCCGCCAGACGTCGGCGCCGTACATCCGCTCCGTGGCGCGCGTGCACTCCTCCAGGTTGCCGAGGAAGATCGGCAGGCCGGAGGACTGGCCCAGGACATGGTGGTCACGGTCCAGGAGCGCGACGGCGCAGTCCTTGGCCTCGTAGATGGTCGGGGTGTAGGAGGACCGGATCAGAGTGGTGTTCATGTCCTCGGCGGCCTGGAGCAGCGCGCAGCGGATGATCTCCGTGGTGATCGGGTCGATGGCGGCCGTGTCCGAGCCGTCCTTGGCGTTGGTGCCGGTGGTCATGAGACGCCTCCGAGCTTGATGACGAGGAATCCGTTGTCGTCCACGGTGACGGTGGCGTCCGGTGGGACGACGGTGGTGGCGGTGGCCTCGACGATGACGGCGGGACCGGGGATGTACTGCCCGGGGGCGAGGTGTTCGCGGCGCAGTACGGCGGTGTCGTGCGCGGCGCCCCCGAAGACGACCGGTTTGACGGGGGCTTCGGGCGCTTCGCCGGGCGCGGCCGCGTACGGGACGGCGGCGAATTCGGGGAGCCCGCCGAGCGCGGTGGTGCGCAGGGTGACGAACTCGACGGGGGCCTCGGGTGTCGCATGGCCGTATCGGCGCTCATGGAGCTGGGCGAAGCGCGCGGCGACCGATGCGAGGAAGCCGTCGGCGGCGGGCTCGGCGGGACCGGCGAGCGGCACGGTCAGGGTGTAGTCCTGGCCCTCGTACCGCATGTCGACGGCGTGCTCGATACGGTGCCGCTCGACCGGTACGCCCTGCTCGGCCAGGGCTTCGGCGCTCTCGGCCGCCAGGCCGGCGAGGGCTTCGGCCATCGCCGTGCCGTCGAGGCCGGCGCCAGGGGTGAAGAACTGGAGCGTGAGGTCGCGGCGGACTTCGGTGCCGAGCATGCCCCAGGCGGAGAACGCGCCGGGGAAGCGCGGTACGACGACCTCCTCGATACCCAGCTCGCGGGCGATCTCGACGGCATGCATGGGACCTGCTCCACCGAAGGCGAGCAGTACGAACTCGCGTGGTTCCAGGCCGTGTTCGACAGTGAGAGTCCGGATCGCCTGGGCCATCTTGGCGTTGGCGACGTCGCAGATGCCACCGGCCAGTTCGACGGGGTCGAGGCCGAGGGTTCCGGCGAGTTCCGCGACGGCCCCGTGGGCCGCCTCGGTGTCGAGGGTCATGTGCCCGCCGGCGAACCAGTCGGGGTCGACACGGCCGAGGACGGCATTGGCGTCGGTGACGGTGGCCCGGGTGCCGCCGCGTCCGTAGCAGGCGGGCCCGGGTACGGCACCGGCCGATTCGGGGCCGACCCGCAGCCCGCCCCCCTCTGCGTAGGCGAGCGAGCCGCCGCCCGCTCCGATGGTGTGCAGGTCGACGAGCGGCATCAGGACCGGGAAGCCGTCGGCGGCGCCCTCGTTGGAGATGTCGGGGCGGCCGCCGAGCACGAGTGACACGTCGAACGAGGTGCCGCCCATGTCGACGCAGATGGCGTTGGGCCGGCCGAGCAGCGCGGTGGCCGCGACTCCGCCCATGGTGCCGCCGACCGGCCCGGACAGCAGGGTCTGGAGGGGGTGGCGACGGGCGAAGGAGGCGTTGACGACCCCGCCCGAGGACTGCATGACCTGGACGGGAACGGTCAGCCCATGCGCGGCGAAGCGGTCCTCGATCCGGCCGAGGTAGCGGCGCACGACCGGGCCGGTGTACGCCTCCAGGACGGCGGACGAGGTGCGCTCGTATTCGCGCCATTCACGGGCCACCTGGTGGGAGAGCACGATCATCACGTCATCGCCGAGCTCCCCGGCGAGGATCTCGCCGGCCCGCAGTTCGTGGGCGGGGTTCACGTAGGAGAACAGCAGCGCGACGGCGACGGCGTCGAAGCCCTCGTCGCGGGCGCGGCGGGCAGTTGCCCGTACGGCGGCCTCGTCGAGCGGGGCCAGCTCGGTGCCGCGCGAGTCGAAGCGGCCGCCCGCCTCGGCGGTGGCGTACCGGTCCACGAGCGGCACGGGCTTACGGTAGTGCAGGTCGAACATGCGGTCCCGGTTGCCGCGGGCGATCTGGTAGACGTCGCGCAGCCCGGCCGAAGCGAGCAGCAGGACACGGGCGCCCTTGCGTTCCAGCAGGGCGTTGAGGCCCTGGGTGGTGCCGTGGACGAAGAAGGAGATGTCGGCGGGGTCGTCGACCGCCCGGCCCAGCGAGGAGAAGACGCCCTCGGCGAGGTCTCCCGGCGTGGTGGGGGTCTTCGCCGCTTCGAAGGTGCCGCGCGTCTCGTCGTACGCGACGACATCGGTGAATGTGCCACCGATGTCCATGGCCACCCGGTAAGTCATGTCGCCTCCCGGCATTCTCAGGGGAATGGCGTGACGCTATCGGCAAGGCACGGCGACCGGCTGTGCGCTGCGCACGGTGCACGGGGTCCGGCCGTGCGCAGCGCCCGGGGTCAGCCGACGGGGCCCGGCTGCCGCACGTCCTCGTGGAGGTGGACGATCCGCCAGGACGTTCCGGCCCGGTGCAGGATCACGGTGTTCCGGATGAGTTCGGGACGGTGCGGGGCGCCGTCCGGCGCGGGGGCGAAGTCCACCCGGAGCCAGAAGCGCAGGACGGCGATGTCGCCGAAGACGTCGATGGTGCGGTCGTACGCGGTGAGGCCGGTCTCCTGCGGCCCCTCACCGGCCGCCGGGCGGGCGTCGCGGATCCGGTCGAGGTCTGCCTTGCCGAGCAGGAGCGGGTCGGCGGCGGAGTCCCAGACGGTCGCTCCGGGATCGAGTGCCCGGTCGATCCCTGCACGGTCGCCCGCGTCGTACGCCGCGTACATCGCGGTGAGGACGGCCCATACCGCTTCGGCGTCGGCCGCCGACGCACCCGGCCGGGCGGTGGACGGGAGAGGCGGGGGGTTCTCGGTCATGGTGGTGCTCCTGAGCGGATTCGGGGGTGCGACGGCGGCCAAGCTACACAGCCGCCGGCCGGGCCGCCGCCCGCACCCCCGTCGCTCATTCCGTCCGGCGGAGGGCCTCGGCCAGGATCTCCGCTCCCTGCTCCGCCTCCGGGACGACCGGGTCCATGTGGCCCGTTCGCCGTCGCCTGCATGGTGTTGATGAGTGCGTTCGGAGTGCACGGGACGAAGGTCGCTCCGGCCGGGCGCCGGCCCGGATCGTCACGTCGGGAGCCGGGCCGGGACCCGGACTTCAGGGACAGGTGGTGGGCACCGGCCGCGCCCCGGGTCGTGGTGACCGTGTACGGGGTCTGTCACCTCCGGTACCGCTGCGCCACTGCCGCAAAGGCGGCCTTGGGTTCCCATTCCATGTCGGGATAGGTCTGCCCCCGGCGCCCTTCGAGGAGTTTGACGATGCCCAGGCCGGCCCGGTCCAAGTCGTCCCGGGGGTCGCCGTCCGGGCGGTGCGGGTAGCCGGGCAAAGCGAACAGGAACACGAACGCGCTGTCCACGCCCTCGGTGTCGAAGATCTCCAGCAGCTCGCTCAGGTACGCGGCCTGGCCGGCCTCGTCACGGTCGTACATGCCGTTCAACCGTACCGGGGCCTTGGTCCCCGGGTCGTGCTCGACCACTTCCAGCACCCGCCCACCGCGGTCTCCCGCGCCGCGGTAGGCCGCGGTGCCGAACCCCGTGATGGCGAGCGGCTTCGGACCCTGGGCCAGGGTGCGTACCGCGTCCCGGAACCGGTCGGCGACCTCGGCGGAGCGGATCAGCTCGAACGTCACCATGTCGAAGGGATTCCAGTCGACCTGCTCGAACTGGATGGCCGCGTAGGTGAGTTTGCCCTGGAAGCGCTCGCGGACCGCGGCCGCGGCGTCGCGGAGGAATGCGTTGATGCGCGCGCCGAGTCCACGCATCGCCTCGGCACGCCGCTCGGGTCGGCCCATCAGCTGCTCGACCCGCTCCTCAGGGCTCCCTCCGGGCAGGAACCCGCGGTTCATCACGCTCAGTTCGACCCCTGCGACGAACACGACCGCGGCTCCCTGCTGCCGAATCCGTTCCGCTCGCTCGGCGCAGTCGCGGAAGAGCGTGAGGATCTGCTCCGGGTCCAGCTCCAGCGGATAGGGCGAGAACCAGACCTCCAGGCCGAGTTCGGCGGCGGCACCGGCGGCCAGCTCCAGTCGGTCCGGGTCGCCGCCGATGATCTGGACGGCATTGCAGTGCAGGTCGTCGCGGATGATGGCGAGTTCCCGCCGGACCACCGCAGGGTCGAGCCGATCGCGGGATATGTGGCCGTGCACGACGAATCCGGTGTCGTAGGTCATTCCTCTTGCTCGCATGCTGACGTCCTCTCTGTCGGTATCGGCGGGTCGAGACTGACAAGAAAAGTGCGCGCACGCAAGTTTGCGTGCACGCAGCCATGTATGGAACGCTGACGCCGTGACGACACCACCATCAGGACTGCGAGAGCGGAAGAAGCAGGCCACACGCGAGGCGCTCCGCACGGCGGCCCTGCGCCTGGCCGTGGAGCGCGGACCGGACCAGGTACGGGTCGAGGACATCGCCGAGGCCGCCGGGGTCTCGCCACGCACCTACAACAACTACTTCGCCAGTCGCGAACAGGCGATCGTCTCCGCCGTCACCGCGGACCGGGAGGCGCGCATCGCGGCGGCGGTCGCGGCCCGGCCCGCCGGAGTGCGCCTGGCCGACGCTGTCACCGAAGCAGTGGTCGAGCAGTACACGAGCACCGGTGAGCGCGAACACGAGGCGCTGCTGCTGATCACCACCCGGACCGCGCTGCGGGACGCGTTCCTCGATTCCACCGCCGGCATCGAGCCCCCTCTCACAGCGGTGATCGCCGAACGCATGGGTGACGCCGGAGCGCACACCGCCCGCGTTCTCGCGGCGAGCGTGGCCGCGGCGGTGCGCATCGCACTGGAGGGCTGGCTCCGGCCGGCCGGCAGCGCAGAGGCCGCCGGGAGCCTCGGTGCCGGAGTACTGGTCGTACCCTCCGGCTCACTGCCCGACCAGCTGCGCGCGGCGCTGTCCCCGCTCGCGCCCGCGCTCGACGCCGCCGAGCAACGCACCCGGCCGTGAAGTCGACCCGCCCGGGGCATCCGCTGGACGAACAGTGGCCCGGAATGCGGATGCACCATCACAGGTCAGCCCGTCGGCTCCCGTCCCACGCCCCCGGAACCCACCCACCCGTGTTCTCGATCAACCATCAGCACCCCGGCCGCCACGCCACCCGAAACCGCAACCGACCACGCCCGGCGTCATGTCCTGTCCGGGGCCGGCGACTTCGCGCGGGACGGCGGTCTCGCCACCCTGCTGGGGGCTGGGGAAAATCGTTCGCAGCCACTCGTCGTGAGCGGCTACCGTGCACCGGCGTGAACATCGAGGATCCCAAAGAACTGGTCCGGCGGGGTTACGACGCACTCTCCCTCCGCTATGACCAGGCGTACGGCGCCGAGACGAAGTACCAGCCGTGGATGAGCGAACTCTCTGCTCGCGTCCCGGCCGGAGGCACGGTGCTGGATCTCGGGTGTGGAAGCGGGGTTCCCGTCGCTCGCACGTTGACGGCCGCAGGTCACCGCGTCACTGGCGTCGACATCAGTGAAGTGCAGATCCGCAGGGCCCGGGAGCTCGTACCGCAGGCCGATTTCATCCGCGCCGATGCCACGGCCGTGGACTTCGCGCCGGCCTCCTTCGACGCGGTCGTCTCCTTCTACGCTCTGATCCATATCCCGCTCGGCGAACAGCTTCCGTTGCTGCGGAAGGTCGCCGGATGGCTGCGACCCGGCGGTTGGTTCCTGGGCACCACCGGTCATCGGGCCTGGACGGGTGTTGATGAGGACTGGCTGGGCGGCGGGGCCGCCATGTGGTGGAGTCATGCGGACGCCGCCACCAACCGGAGCTGGATCACTCAGGCAGGGCTGACGGTCGAGCAGGAGGAATTCGTGCCCGAAGGTGAGAGCGGGCACGCCCTGTTCTGGGCCCGACGCCGCTGATGCCCTCCCCGGCCGTCGCCGCATCCGTCTCGCCCGGCCTGGTCCCCCGGATCATGTGGAGCCCCCGCCGCGCGGGAGTGGGGGCTCCACGCCGAGCGTCGTGGCACCCGGCACCGGCAGCGAACGGGCCGCCGCCGGTGCCGGGTGCCGGTCGGTCACAGCCCTTGCCGGGTGCCCGATACGGCGGGATCCGCCTGCGCGGCCGCGCTGTTGATCACGAACTGCGAGCCGGGCTCGACCAGCACGTCCCCATCGCGCGAGTCGGTGATCTTCACGTTGCTGAGCGTCGCGCTGCCGCGTGCGCCGCCCATCGCGAGGATGCCGGAGCCGTTGTTGGACTTGGAGATCGTCACATTGCTGATCTTCACGTCCGGGATGGCGCCGCCGCCCGTCTTGAACTGGATGCCGTCGTAGGTCGAGTCCTGGATGTCGGTGTCGCGGATCGTGACGCCCGGGATGTCAGGACCCTGCGCGAACAGGGTGATCGCGCCGAACTCCTGGTCCTCGTTCCAGAACGCCCCGCCGGTGCGGTAGAGCCCGTTGTTCGCGATCAGGGTCTGCCCGGAGAAGGGCAGCGGGTCGTGGTCGGTCGCGAGCATGATGCCCGGGTAGTTCATGGTGTCGTAGACCAGGTTGTTCTCGATCTTGTTTCCGTAACCTCCGTACACGGCGATGCCGTTGGCTCGCCAGGGCAGCTGCACCGTGTTGTTGCGGAACACGTTGTCGTGGCCGATGTCGGCGGACTGGTCCTTGACGTATTTGTTGGCCCACACCGCCATCGCGTCGTCGCCGGTGTTACGGAACGAGGAGTTGAAGACGGTGGAGTTGCGGGTGCCGTTGGTGAAGTTGACGCCGTCGGCGTAGGTGTTACGCATGCGCATGCCGCTGAACTCCAGGCCGTCGCCCGGTCCCCACAGCTCGGGGATGTTGCTGTAGTCGCGGCCGACCCAGGCGGCGACGTTGGCGTGCTCGATCCACACGTTGGTGATCTTGGTGTTCTTGCCGAAGCGGCCGTTGAGACCGACGCCGCCCTCCGCGTTGCCGTCGCCGCCGCGGATGGTACCCGAGCCGAAGATGGCGATGTCGGAGATCTTGGTGTTGTCGTCGATGTCGAAGCCGAAGTTGCCCTCGTGCGGGTGGTTGATGCCGCCGGCGTTCTGCGGCGGGATGAGGGAGTACAGCTGGGAGTGCCACATGCCGGCGCCGCGGACGGTCACGTCACGGATGCCGACCTGGTTGTACTCGCCCCGGTCCTGCGGGTCGTCGGTGAGGATCTTCTTCTCCTGGCGCCACTGCCCGGCCGGGATCCACACGCAGTCGATGTCGCCGTTCTGATCGGCGGTCACGGCCCGCTGGATCGCGTCCGCGTCGTCGATCCCGTCGCCGGGGACCGCGCCGTACTCGGTGATCGAGGTGCAGTCGGCGGGCTTGCTCGCCGCCGGGGCCACCTGCTCCAGGTCCATCAGGTCGACCATGTAGTACGCGGCGTCGTCACCGGCGTCGCGCTGCAGCCGGAACGTGGTGCCCTGCGGATAGGTCTGCGCGAGCAGTGCGTGCGACTCGTCGAACAGCCGCCGCGCGTCCCCGCCGGGGGTGTTGGTCAGGCCCTCGGGCTGGTCCGTGTTCCCGTACAGCCAGCTGTGCTTGGAGGACAGCGTCAGCTTCTGCACGAACTTCCCGTCGGCGTACAGGCTCAGTGTCTTCTCCTGGCCTCCGCCGCCCGGCGCGTCGGGGATGGAGTTGCGCACGACGATCGAGTTGGCCGCACTCGTCGAGGTGAACTCCACGTACTGGCCGGTCGAGTCGAGACGCACCGACTTACGGCCCGAGGACTCGGTGGCGAAGTCGGTGTGTCCGAAGGTGCGCTCCGCATCGCTCTCCAGGAGCGTGCCGTCGTACCTCCCGTCCTCCGCCTCGTACTCGACGTACGGCAGCGCCGCGCCCCGGCCGACCACGATGGACCGCGCGAAGACGTTGTTGTCCTCGTTCGTCTCGTCGACGGCGCCGGTGGCGTCGGCGGTAGCGGTGAGCGTGGCGCCGCCGCTGGTGGCGGACCAGCTGCCGCCGATGGCAACGGTGGCGCTCTCCCCCGCGTCGAGGGCGGGCGTGGTGCCGTTCAGTGTCGTGCCGCCCACGGTCAGGCGGGTCACCGAGCCGGCGGCGACCGCGCTGGTGCCACGATTGTGGACCTGCACCGAGAACGTGACGGCGGAGCCGACCGCGGGGCTCGGCGGGTTCGAGGTGATGCCGGTGACCTCCAGGTCGGGGCCGGGGCTCTGGCCGACCGTCAGCTTGCTGTCGGCGGTGCGGCTGTTGTTGTCGTCGTCCAGCTCGACGACGGTGTCGCGCGGGTCCACCACCGCGGACACGGTGTAGCTTCCCTGCGCCCGTTTGCCGATGGAGACCGGGACCGTGGCCGATGCTCCGGCGTCCAGCGCGCCCACCTCGGCGCTGCCCGAGACCGAGCCGCCCACGCTGACGTCGACGGTGGTGGCGGCCGAGGCCGCCGACCCGGTGTTGCGCACCGTGGTGTGGACAGTGACGGCGTCGCGCTCGCTGGGCTGCGCGGGCTCCCATGCCAGGGCGGATACGGTCAGGTCGGGGTTGGGGGCGGCGGTGCCGTTGACCTGGAACTCGGCTATCTGGGCGCCGTACCCGGAGCTGTTGGAGTGGATCTTCAGCTGGATGTCGGCGTAGCGACCGGACACCGGGATCGTCACGATGTTCTGGTTGCCGCCCGGAGCGAAGGTGTAGTCGGTACGTGCATTCACCGTGCTGAAGCCGTCGGCCGCCTGTGCACGCCCGAGCACTTCGATGCTCTGTGTGCGCTGCGCCCAGGCCGGGTCGGGGTTGAGCTTGAGTACGACGGAGTCGAGGTCGGCGTCGGCGCCGAGCTCGACGGTGAGCGTCGCCGGGGTGGTGCTCGACTCCCAGTAGGTGCTGGTGTTGCCGTCGTTGGCGTTCGCCGCCACGTAGTTCTGCGTTGTCGAGGACGCCTCGACCGGTTTGTTCAATGCCAGGTTGGCGGCCGCTTCGGCCGTTGCCGGTGCCGCCTGGGCGGCGACGGGCACCAGCCCGAAGGTGGTCAGCGCGGCGCCCAGCCAGACGGCGAGGTGCCGCAGGCTCCGTTGTCCGAGTCTCACTGTGGTCCTCTCGGTGTGGGGGTGGGGGACGGTCGGCTCAGTTCAGGTACGCCTCCAGCTCGCTGAGCTGGGCTGCGGGCCAGCCCGTGTTCGCGGTCACGTGGACCCGCAGGTAGCGCGTGGCGGCGGCCGACGCGGGCAGGCCGATGGTCACCGTGTTGCCGGTCGCCGGGTCGAATCGGTAGTCCTTCGAGGTGGCGAGTGTGCCGAAGGTGGAGCCGTCGGTGCTGCCCTGGAGCGACAGGGTCTGGGTCCTGGCCTCCCATGCGGCGGGCGGCGGCAGCTTCAGGACGACGCGCCGGACGGTCTGTGCCGAGCCCAGGTCCACGGTGATCGACTGGGGGAAGGCATTGTTGGCGGATTCCCAGTACGTGCTCTCGTCCCCGTCGACCGCCTTGCCGGGGGTGTACACGTCGGTGGAGCCGGTCGCGGTGGCGGTCCGGCCCCTGGCGAGGTTGCGGTCCGGGTCGGGATCCGGGTTGCCGCCGCCCGGCTGGGGCCAGGTGGAGCAGTCGCCCCAGGTGCTGTCCCAGCCGGAGTTGCCACCGCCGTCGGTGACCGCGAAGGTGCCGGAACCTGCCGGGTAGGGGCAGTTGTAGACGCCGGCCGCGCCGACGCCGGTGGCCGTGACATTCGCCATCGTGACGGCGCCGGGTGTCTCGGCCTGGACGACGACCGTACCGGTCCTTTCGACGGTCGAGCCGTCGACGGTGACGTTCTCGACGGCCTTGCCGGTGCCGCCGCCGGAGACGAACTCGTAGGCGCTGTAAGGACTGTCCCTGATGGTGGAACCGGTGATCCGGACATTCGCCTCGATGGCGCTGTCGTACGCGTCCACACGAAGCGCACCCATCGGGTGGCCCCAGTTGGGGTTCATGGCGCCGGTGCGCACCAGTGTGTTCCCGGAGACCGTGATGGTGCCGGCGAGGGGCAGGAAGGGATCGAGGAACTTCTGGTTGGAGATGGCGATGCCGCTGCCCAGCGCGTTGGTGTCCTGGACCAGGTTGTCCTTGACGGTGATGTCGCGGCCGCCGTAGATCGCGATGCCGTTGGCCAGGTTGGGCTGCGAGATCGTGTTGTTCTCGAAGGTGTCGTTGCTGTTGGTGGTGTTGAGCGACCACATGGCGAGCGAGTCATCGCCCTGGTTGCGCAGGAAGTTGTTGCGTACGGTGACGCCCTTGGCGGTGCCGTTGAGGTTGAGGCCGTCGGCGGTGGTGTCGAGAATGCGGTTGTCCTCGACGACGAGGTTGTCGTTGTTTCCGGTCAGCCACAGGCCGACCTTGAGGTGCTGGATCCACATCCCCGAGACGCTGGATTCGGGGCCCAGCGAGCCGTTGACGAAGTTGTCCGGGTTGCTGTCGACGCGTTCGGTGACCTCGCCGATGACCGCGAAGTCCTTGAGGTGCACCTTGCCCGCTGAGTTCGTCTGGTTGATGAACCGCGAGGAGCGCACCACCGAGTACCAGCTGCCCGCGCCCTGGATCGTCACGTTCTCCACGCCGCTCAGCTCGGAGCCCAGCTTGAATTCGCCCGGCGGGATCCACACCGTGCCGGCGCTCGACTTCGCGGCGGCGATGGCGTCGCGGAATGCCTGCGTGGAGTCCTGCACTCCGGTGGGGTCGGCGCCTTTGTCGACGACGGAGATGGCGCCGGACGGGGCGGTGGCAAAGGCCCCGACCTGCTCGAAGTCGGCGACGTCGACGGTGACCTGGGACGAGGCGGCTTCCAGTCTCACCTTGTCACCGGCCCGCAGATCACGGCCGAGCAGCAGACGGGCGTTGTCGAAGAAGTGGTGCGTCTTGGCGCCGGCGATCCAGGGGGTGTCGACGTAGCTGTACTTGGAGGTGAGCGCCAGGGACGCGGCGAGCTTCGTGCCGTTGACGTAGACGGCGAGCGAACCGGACTGACCGTCGGGCACGTTGTAGGAGACATTCACGGCATTGGCCGCCGTGGTCAGGGTGAACTCGACACTCTGGCCCGCGTTCAGGCGGACGGCCTGCCGGCCCGAAGCCTCGGAGGCGAGGGTGCCCTGGGCGTAATCGGGGCCGATCTTCTGGCCCGTGGTAGGAGCGGATTCCGCCTCGGCCGAGGTGAAGGGGAGCGTGGCACCGACGACGGCCGCCCTGGGCGCGGGTTCGCGCTGGGCGAAGGCCGGGCCGGTGGCGCCCAGCGCGCTGCCCACGAGCGCGACCGCTACCGCGAGGACGGACGAGCGGCGCACTGTTCCGCGCCCCGGGGTATGACCTGGCGCGTACATGACATTCACATGCATCTCCGGTGCACCTTCCTGATGGGGGGTCGGGTCGGGGGTGGCAGGAGCGGCGCTCACTCAAGCATTGCCGCCATATGAGCACAAGATGTCGAGCATGTATTGCAAATAATTGACAACCTTGCGCAGCAACCGACCAACCCGCGATCCAGCGCAAGACTTTGCTCTGGAATCAGGAGGATCTCGGCATTTCCCCATCGCCGAACTGTCGTTCAACAGTCGCAATCTTGCAAATTCGCATCGGAATATTGCGCACATCTGTCCGTCGCCCTATCGTGACGGCACCCATCAGAGCTGCGCTTGGGCGTCACCCCAGAGGAGCCGTAATGAAGCCCCGTAACCTCGCGATCCTTCTGACGACAGGTCTCGCATTCACCGCTACGGCCTGCGGCAGTGACGCGGGCTCCGATGCCGGAGGCGACACCACGATCACCGTGGCGTGCCAGCCGGCGAAGACCGCGCCGAAGCTGCGCAAGGCCTGGAACGACGACATCGCCACGTTCGAGAAGGCGCACCCGGGCGTGAAGGTCAGGAGCACCGATCAGCAGCCCTGCTTCGACCCCAAGACCTTCGCCGCGAAGCTGGCCGGTGGGCAGATGGAGACGGTCTTCGTGGTGCCGGTGACCAACTACGCCGACGTGATCGCCAAGAAGCAGGCGAAGGACATCACGAGCTCGACCGGCCTGGTGAAGAACTACCAGGACGTCAAGCAGGACGTCCGGGACATGGTTACCGAGGACGGCAAGGTCTACGGCATCCCCAACGTCAGCTACACCGTCGGCCTCGTCTACAACCGCGCCCTGTTCGCCGAGGCCGGTCTCGACCCCGACTCCCCGCCCCGGACCTGGGACGAGGTCCGCTCCGCCGCGAAGAAGATCGCCGGTCTGGGCGACGGCTACGTCGGGTACGGCGAGTACGGCGGTGGCAACACCGGCGGCTGGCACTTCGCGCAGGCCCTGTTCAGCCGCGGCGGAGAGATGGTCCGGGACGGCAAGGCCGCGTTCAACAGTGCCGAGGGCAAGGCCGTGCTGCAGACCCTGCACGACATGCGCTGGGAGGACCACAGCACGGGCAGCAAGGTGCTGATCGGCTGGGAGTCGCTGATGCAGCAGATGGCGGCGGGCAAGACGGGCATGATGCTCGGCGCGCCGGACGTCGTGTCCGACGTGATCCAGAAGTTCCAGGGCAAGGCCGAGTACTACGGCATCACCGGCATACCCGACGGCAAGGCGTCACTGACCGGCGGTGAGGCCTACATGGTCAACCCGAAGGCGAGCGCGGCACAGACCAAGGCGGCGCTGCAGTGGATCGACTTCGAGTTCAACACCCCGGGCAAGGGCCGCTTCGATTTCGCCCGCGGCAAGGCCAATGGCGAGGCCGTCGGTGTGCCCAACAACGACTACATGGGCGATTCCGCGACCGGCAAGGCCCTCGCCGAGCAGCGCAAGGCGAACGCCGTCCTCCCGGTCGCGAACTACGAGCCCTACGTCACCGGGGCCGTGAGCATCGCGCCCAGGCTGGAGCCGGTCAAGGCCCAGGAACTGTACGCGGTGCTGGACGTGGCCATGTCCGCGGTGCTGACCCGGGAGAACGCCGACGTCGACAAGTTGCTCGCGGATGCCGAGTCCAAGGCGAACTCGATTCTGGCCAGGAGCTGACGGTAACGGACCCGGGGTGCCGCGACGTCACGGCACCCCGCGTCGGCCCCGCGTCAACGCCCCGGGCCGGGAACGGGAGATCACGATGGAAACACTCACCATGGAGCCGAAGCAGCAACGACTGGCGCCGCGGCACGGCAGGCCACCGTCGAAGCGGCGCCGAGCGACACGGCGGAACCTGACGGCGTACGGATTCCTGTGCGCCGCGCTGTTCTGCTTCGCGATGTTCGCGTGGTGGCCGATCATCCGGGAAGTCCTGCTGAGCTTCCAGCAGACCAATCTCGTCGACGAACCGTCGTGGGTGGGCCTGGAGAACTTCCGCACGGTCGTGGACGATCCGGCGTTCGGCCAGGCATGGCGCAACACCCTCGTGTTCACGTTGCTGGCCCTGGTGTGCGGCTACGTGGTGCCGTTCGCCGTCGCGATCGTCCTGAACGAGCTGCGACACGCACGTGCGTACCTGCGGTTCGTGGTCTATCTGCCCGTGATGCTGCCGCCGATCGTTTCGGTGCTGCTGTTCCGCTGGTTCTACGATCCGGGGCCGGGCCTGTTCAACCAGGCCCTGGACTTCGTGGGGCTGCCGGCCCTGTCGTGGCTGGACTCCACCAGCACCGCACTGATCTCCCTGGTGATCGTTTCCACCTGGATGAACCTCGGTTCCGGCGTGCTGATCTACCTGGCAGCGCTGCAGAACATCCCTGGTGACCTCTACGAGGCCGCGGAGCTCGACGGCGCCGGCGTCCTCAAACGGATCCGGCATGTCACGATCCCGCAGACGCGGCTGATCCTGTTGCTGATGCTGATGCTGCAACTCGTCGCCACCATGCAGGTGTTCATCGAGCCGTACATGCTCACCGGCGGCGGCCCGGAGAACGCGACGGTCACCGTCGTCTACCTCATGTACCAGTACGCCTTCGTCTATGGCGGCAACTACGGGGCCGGCAGCGCGCTCGGCCTGATGCTCATGATCGTCCTGCTGGCGGTCGCCGCGGTTCAGCTCCGTCTGACCCGAGAGGAGAAGTAGTCCCATGCTGAACGCCACCGCCCGCCCCGAGAAGGCGACGAAGACCCCGAAGCCGGTACCGGACCTGCGACGCGAGAAGCCGGAGAAGCGCCGGGGCTCCTGGGCCGACGGACATGCCCGGACCATCGTCTCACCACTGGAGCTGAAGTCCCGCTGGGGCCGGAAGATCTACTGGGGGCTGCTCACGACCGTCGTGGTCGTGTTCACCCTGGCATTCGTCTTCCCCTTGTACTGGATGGTCACCGGGGCGATGAAGACGGGCGAGGAAATCGCCCGGATGCCGCCCGGCCTCTTCCCCGAATCGCCCGACTTCTCCGTTTTCGCCGACGCCTGGGAGCTCTTCGACATCGGGACGCTGCTGAAGAACACACTGTTCTACGCCGTAGGCGCCTGGCTGTTCGCGCTCGCGGTGGATGTCTCGGCCGCCTACGCGCTGTCCAAGCTGCGGCCGATGTTCGGCAACGTGATCCTGGCGGGGATGTTGGCCACGCTGATGATCCCGCCGATCGTCGTGATGATCCCGGCGTACATCACCGTGACCGACGTGCCGATCTTCGGCTGGCATCTGCTCAACTCGCCCTGGGCGATCTGGTTCCCGGTGGCCGCCAACGGCTTCAACGTCTTCCTGCTGAAGCGCTTCTTCGACTCGATCCCGAACGAACTCCTGGAAGCAGCGGAGATCGACGGCGTACCGCCGTGGCGCGTCCTCGTGTCGGTCATCCTGCCGATCTCCCGGCCCATCCTCGGGGTGGTTTCCATCTTCACCGTCGTCGCGGTCTTCAAGGACTTCGTCTGGCCGCTGCTCGTCCTTCCCGACAGCGGGAAGATGACCATCAGCGTGGGCCTGTC
Organism: Streptomyces sp. NPDC048295; assembly: GCF_040652135.1. Lineage (NCBI taxonomy): Bacteria > Bacillati > Actinomycetota > Actinomycetes > Kitasatosporales > Streptomycetaceae > Streptomyces > Streptomyces sp. NPDC048295. The sequence goes on along the minus strand of NZ_JBEZLL010000013.1, from coordinate 3,037 downwards.
CCAGACCGCGGGAGCGGTGACGCAGAACCAGATCATGGCCGGGCTCGTGATCGCGAGCGTCCCGATGATCATCGTGTTCTTCTTCTTCCAGCGCAGCATCATGGCGGGCCTGACCGCCGGAAGTCTCAAGGGCTGACCGAGCCCGCACCCGCCATCACCACGAAGCACTCCGTCACCGGTCCGCCTTTCCATGCCCCCGCGCTGTCCGGCGGCGGAGTCCCACCTGCCCGAAAGGACCGCCCCGTGGCAGCTGTTCCCTCGTCTCCCTCGTTCCGTACCGACGACTGGTGGCGCGACGCCGTCATCTACCAGGTGTACCCCCGTAGCTTCGCGGACGGGGACGGAGACGGTGCCGGGGACCTGGCGGGCATCCGCGCCCGTCTGCCGTACCTCGCCGAACTCGGCGTCGACGCCGTGTGGTTCACCCCCTGGTACCTCTCCCCGCTGGTGGACGGCGGCTATGACGTGGCCGACTACCGCACCATCGATCCGGCCTTCGGCGCCATCGAGGAAGCCGAGAAGCTGATCTCGGAGGCCGCCGACCTCGGCATCCGGACCATCGTCGACATCGTCCCGAACCATGTCTCCGACCGGCACGCCTGGTTCCAGGCCGCGCTGGCGGCCGGACCCGGCAGCCCCGAGCGGGAGCTCTTCCACTTCCGGCCCGGCCTCGGCGAGCACGGCGAAGTCCCGCCGAACACCTGGCCGTCACAGTTCGCCGGGGTCACCTGGACCCGGGTCCCGGACGGCGAGTGGTACCTCCACCTGTTCACCCCGGAGCAGCCCGACCTCAACTGGGCCCACCCCGCCGTCCACCGTGAGCACGAGGAGGTCCTGCGGTTCTGGTTCGAGCGCGGCGTGGCCGGGGTGCGCATCGACTCCGCGGCGCTGCTCGCCAAACATCCGGACCTGCCCGACTTCGCCGAGGGCATCGATCCGCACCCGTACATCGACCAGGACGAGCTCCACGACATCTACCGCTCCTGGCGTGCGATCGCCGACGAGTACGGCGGTGTGTTCGTCGGTGAGGTGTGGCTCCCCGACGCCGAGCGCTTCGCCCGCTATCTGCGCCCCGACGAGCTGCATACCGCTTTCAACTTCAACTTCCTGGCCTGCCCCTGGGACGCCGGCCGGCTGCGCCGCACCATCGACGACACCCTTGCCGAGCACGCCCCGGTGGGCGCCCCGGCCACCTGGGTACTGTGCAACCACGACGTGACCCGCACGGTCACCCGATACGGCCGCGCCGACACCGGTTTCGACTTCGCGGCCAAGACCTACGGCACCCCCACCGACCTCGCCCTCGGCACCCGGCGGGCCCGCGCTGCCGCCCTGCTCACCCTCGCCCTGCCCGGCTCGGCCTACCTCTACCAGGGCGAGGAACTCGGTCTGCCCGAGGCGGAGATACCGCTGGACCGCGTCCAGGACCCGATGCACTTCCGCTCCGGCGGCACCGACCCCGGCCGCGACGGGTGCCGGGTACCGCTGCCGTGGGCCGCGAACGACCCCGCGTACGGCTTCGGCTCGCGCGGTGAGCCCTGGCTGCCGCAGCCCGCCGACTGGGCGCGGTACGCCGTCGACCGCCAGGAGAACGACCCGGATTCGATGCTCACCCTCTACCGCACGGCGCTGCTGCTGCGCCGGATCACTGCGGGCTTCGGCGACGGCCCGATGACCTGGCTGCCGTCGCCGGACGGGGTGCTGGCCTTCGCGCGCACGAATGGTCTGGTCTGCGTGGTGAACCTCGCCGACCGGCCCACGGATCTCCCGCGCCACGAACGGCTGATCCTGGCCAGCGGGCCGCTCGACGGGCAGGGGCGGCTGCCGGGCGACACCGCGGCGTGGTTGCAGACATAGGCATGACCGGACGCAAATTACGTACAATATTTGCGCTATTCTTGCGTTCATGACACGACGACTTGCTCAAGTTGCCAAGAAGGTGGGGGTCAGCGAGGCGACCGTCAGCCGTGTCCTCAACGGGAGGCCCGGCGTCTCCGAGGCAACACGGCAGTCCGTCCTCACCGCGCTGGACGTCCTCGGGTACGAGCGGCCGACGCAGCTGCGCGGCGAGCGCGCCCGGCTCGTCGGCCTCGTCATACCCGAGCTGCAGAACCCGATCTTCCCCGCGTTCGCGGAGGTGATCGGGGGTGCACTGGCACAGCGCGGGCTCACGCCCGTGCTGTGCACACAGACCAAGGGCGGCGCCGCCGAGGCGGACTACGTGGACCTCCTGCTCCAGCAGCAGGTCTCCGGGGTGGTCTTCGCAGGCGGATTCTTCGCGCAGGGAGACGCACCACACGGCCACTACCGGCTGCTGGCCGAACGGAAGATCCCGGTCGTCCTCATCAATGCGATGGCTGAAGGCCTGGACTTCCCGTGCGTCGCGTGCGACGACATCGTCGCCGTCGAGCAGGCGTGGCGCCATCTCGCCTCGCTCGGACACCGGCGCATCGGTCTCGTGCTCGGTCCGCGCGACCACGCGCCGTCGCGCCGCAAGCTGGACGCGGCCCGGGCGGTGGCGCGAGCTGCGGGCACGGACCTGACCGACGAGTTCGTCGAGCGATCGATCTTCTCGCTGGAGGGCGGCCAGGCAGCCGGCACGCGTCTGCTGGAGCGCGGGGTCACCGGCATCGTGTGCGGCAGCGACCCGCTCGCCCTCGGTGTGATCCGGGCTGCGCGCCGGCGCGGGCTCGATGTCCCCCGCGACCTGTCGGTCGTGGGCTTCGACGACTCCTTGTTCATGAACTGCACGGATCCGCCCCTGTCGACGGTACGGCAGCCCATCGAAGCGATGGGGCGCGCGGCAGTCGACCTGCTGTGCGCCCAGATCCAGGGCGGCGTCCAGAACCACCCGGGCGAGCTCCTCTTCGAACCGGAACTCGTCGTGCGCGGCTCGACCGCGCAGCCGGCGGGCAGCTGACGCGGCTGGGAGCGTCTCGCTCGGGCACACAGCGGTGGGGGGGGGGGGGGGGGGGCCCCCCCCCCCCCGGGGGCAGGCGAGGTGGTGTGGTGGTGGGGGGGGCGGAGGAAAAAAAAA